>JBBRTY010000018.1:0-33566 GCA_038248285.1 Aggregatilineales bacterium | reverse complement strand
GTCAAGGGATAGACTGGGATGATCTTCGCCGCCTGCAAATCTTCCAGATCAACGATTTGAATTTCGGGATTGGTCAATTGGATACGGTTTTGGAACATGGAGGTTTGCCCGCGCAGCAAAACCTGCTGCCCGACCTTGATGGTTTGGCGCAAAAAGGCTTGCCCAAAACAGGTAACACCGATAGATGCGGTGCCATCCTCGACACGCATGAAGAAGTCTCGTCGTCCTTTTGCGCCCACGATCAATTGGGTTTCGCGCACAGTGCCAATGACATTGGCGCGCATTTTCGCTTGCAGTCGGTTGATCGTCTGCATTTGCGTATAGTCATCGTAGCGAGATGGGAAATAGAATAACAAATCATTGATGGTGCGAATATTCAAGCGCGCCAACAATTCTACTTGTTTGGGTCCGATCCCTTTGATGCGCTCGACCGAGGCATTCAACCCGCGAATCACATCCACGGCTTCGTTCATGTCGATCACTGGGCGGGCGTGCCGGGGTGGGCGCGCTAAGCGCGCTGGTGGCGGCAGGTCGCGCTTCTGCGGTTTGGAGGAAAACTCCATCTCATCAAGTTGGCTAAACTCGGCAGTGCTGACGGTCGTTTCTTTGAAATCATCGCCCCCCAAATCGTCTTTCGACTCTTTGGGTTCCGCTCGTTTACGTTTAGGTTCTGGACGCTCAACGCTTGCCTTCATTTCGGGCGCTGGTTTTGGTTCTGCGCTGACCTCTGGAAAGGTATTTTCTTCGCGTTTTCGGTCCCGTTTATTTTTCGGACGCGCTTTGGGCGCTTCTTGCGCTTCAGACTCGGCATCTGCCAGTAGCTCTGCTTTGGGGGCTTTTTCAGCAGGGGCGGTTTTACCTTTAGGCGGCGTCGCTGGTTGTTCAATGGCTGGTTCGGGCGTGACCGCTGGTGCAACGACAAGGGGTGGTTCGGTTTTCACTTCATACAATGCTAAACGTTCGATGTAGGTCGGCGGGGCTGGAACTCGTCCGGTAATGCGGTCGAGCATGTAACCGACGCGCTGATGGCGTTCATCGCGCTGTTCGTATTGTTCGTACTTGCTCAACAAATCGTTCAGTTCATCGACGAGGATATGATGCTCTGGACGACGTGCTTGGCTGTGGGCATCGTGTTGCCAATGCCCCGCGAATGACGCCAGCCCACCAATCACGGCGCTGTCTCGGTAGCCTTGTTCACGTTCCAGTTTTAGGATTTTTACTAATGTTTCTAATGCCGATGGCATCGCTTACTCTCTCCACGCACTACTTAAGGTGACGACACCGACGCCATCAGGTCCAGTATGAACGCCAATGGTCGGTGTGATGGATACGCTCATGATTGCATTGGTGACCATGGGTGCCAAGCGCTCGTGTAACTGTTGCAGTACCTCTGACTCGTGGGCATACAACAGGGTGATGCGGTCGAGCGGCGCTTGCAAGCTGACCAGCCGCACCAACTCATCAAGCGCCCTGCTAAAGGTGCGCACACGACTGGCAGAACGCACTTCGCCTGCGCTGACGTAAATGATCGGCTTGATTTGCAACAAATTCCCAAGACTGGCGGCTGCCCAATTGATGCGCCCGCTCAAGTGTAAATATTTGATGGTATCCAGTGCTGCAAAAACCCGTTGATGTTTTTGCACTTGCAGGATGGCATGATGCACGGCTTCAACATCCCCTGTTGCGGCGGCGATCTCCGCACCGATTAATACCTGAAAGCCCAAGCCGAAACTCAAGGTCTGGCTATCGATCAGAGTCACTCGGTCTGGTGGCAGGGCGTGCGCTCCCAACTTCAACGTATTATAAACCGCACTCAATTTAGATGCGACTGTGATAATGAATAGATGGTCTGCCCCTTGAAACGCCGCCGTAACCATTGCTTCTGCCATGCCGGGGGACATTGCCGAAGTCGTCGGGTAGGGCGAAATGCCCGGCAAGGCGTTATAAAAATCTTCGCGGATCAGCGCTTTACCGTCATCGGCGTAACTGGCATCCCCATAGTTAATATAGGTGGGGACGACCGTGATCGGGTATTTTGCCAATACGTCGGGGGGCAAGTCACAGGTGCTGTCGGTCACAAAATGGATCGTTTTAGAATTCATCATCAAGCCCATGACTATTTTGGTTTTCAAGCACTGCTAAGCCGGTCGCGTCGGTGCCGATCAATGCCGCCAATGACGCCCCATACATGGCGTGGGGGAAATGCACATCAGGGAAGTCGAGTTTAAGGCGGTCTTGCAACATGCGGGTTTGCTCGGTCTGCCCTGAGCGATGCTGCATAATGAGCATATCCTCAAACTCAGTGAACTCGATCACAAACTCGACCAGTCGCTCAATGGCTTGCAGGCGGGTGCGGACTTTCTCGATTGCGATCAACCGCCCATCTTCAATCGTCAACACCGGCTTGATGTTCAACATGGCACCGATGATCGATTGCGAGGGGGGGAGGATGCGATGAACCATAAGATGGTCGAGGGTCTCGACAAAATACACACAGTAGCTGTGATCTACCGCCCCACGAGTAATACGAACGATGTCCTCAAAATCTTCATTGCGGAGCGCTTCCCGTGCTGCCAAGCGCACGATCATGCCTTGTGCGCCCGACAAGGTTTGCGTGTCGATGACGGCGATGCGGCATCGCCCGTTGAAGGGCTGCGCGGCAAGTTGGGCATTTTGCCAACTGTCGAGGATTTCGCGCGAGGGATGGAGCGAGATAATGCCATCGCAATGACGGGTTAAACGTTCATAGACAGCCGTATACTCCGCGACTGAAGGGGGGATGACTTCGACCCCCTGATTCGCTTGATTGATGAAGCGAAAAGCTTCCTCATTGGTAATATCCACGCCTTCGCGATAGGTTTTGCCGCCAATGACCAACTTATTGGGCACGATAGTGACATTATGGGGCAGTGGGCTATTGGAAAAGTGCGCTGAACTATCGGTCACGATATGCAAGTTGAGCATTTATTCAATGCCTATGATTATGGGATAAACTTGTTGACCGCCGTCAATAATCTCACAGGTTAGCATCGGGAAGTGAGGGCGTATCTGTGCGACCAGCCTTTGGATCGTATTGACGCTCATGGCGGTTCCCCAATAAAATGTCACCCGTTCTTTATTTTCTGCCCCTGTCAGCGTCAGCAACTTCTTGACCAACACAAGGATATCATCATCTGCCGCCACCAACGCATCATCCACTATACCGATATGCTGCCCCTCGCGCACTTTAAGTCCGTTAAGTTTGGTGGTGCGTGTGGCGTTCGTGATTTCGCACGTCGTGACGAAGGAAAGACCGGTCGTCATGGTATCGCTGATGGATTGCAGGTCATCCGTGGGCAGCCGATTTGAGTATTCCACCATGGCTGCGATCCCCTGTGGCAAGGTGCGGCTTGGCACCACCCGGATGCGTTTTTCTGACGCCATTTGTGCTGCTGCTTGTTGGGCGGTCAGGATGATATTGGGATTATTAGGCAGCAAGATGATGTCACTATACGGAACTTGGCGGATAGTGTCTAAAAAATCGCCGACACTTGGGTTCATCGTATGTTCGCCTTCGATGACTGTGACGGCACCCCATTGGCGAAACAAGGTGTGCATCCCATGACCATTGGCGACGGCAATAATGGCTGCCCCCGTGATCTCCATTGTGCTATCCCTATGGAAGGGGGCATTAGGGAGGGCAGACGGTTCTTGGGGTGGCGTTTCTAGCTGTAAGTTGGCTTCATATTGGCGCTGCATGTTTTCGACCACGACATCATCGATGCTCGTGCTGGATTGGATCGCATAACTGATGGGCACGCCCGGATCATGGACATGAACATGTATCTTGAGCAAACGGGGGGTACCAACCACCAGCGTAGACCAACCACCCATCGCCTCCAATGCTTGACGGATGGCGTCCATGTCAAGGTCAACGCCGTGCATCAAAAATTGTACATCATACCCATATCCGCGCTCATCGTCAGCATCCAACCGAGTTTGCCAAGTCGGGGAGGTCGTCTGAGGGAGGTTGGCTTGATTCGCAAGCGGTCGTCGCAGCATCCCTTCAAAAAATATGAGTAACCCTTGCGCACCGGAATCCACGACACCAGCCTCTTTCAGGATCGGCAACAGATTAGGCGTGTTTTTTACCGCCAGTCGTCCTGCGACTACCATGCGCCGCCACACCCAATGTAAGTGGGCTTGAGGGTTCGTTTGGTAAGCCGATTGCGCTGCTCCCATCATCTTGCGCGCCACTGTCAGGATCGTACCTTCGACGGGTGTCCCAACACTGCGATAAGCTTGCTCAACAGCGGCTTCGACGGCTTGTACCAACAGTTCCATCGTGAGTCTGTCGGCATTTGCCAGCACCCCCGCCGCGCCTTGCCACAATTGGCTGAGGATGACGCCAGAGTTTCCGCGTGCGCCGTATAATGCCCCAGTCGCAAGCGCGCTCATGATTTTGCCGATGTGGGTTTCTTCCATCTCAGCAATCGCTGCATAAGCAGAGCGCATCGTCAGCGTCATGTTGGTGCCTGTGTCCCCATCGGGGACGGGAAAGACGTTCAACTGATTGATCGCATCGCGGTTATGTTCTAACCACAAAGTGCCCGCATGGAGCAGTTTTTTTAGAAGAGACCCATCGATAGTGTGATTAGTTTGCTCAATCTGTGGCGACGCTGGCAACATTATCATTTCATCCGTTAAAGAAAAAGTGTTTTCTGATGCAATCGGTGGGTTCCAAAACGAGGGAGCGCCCTTGTCGCGATTGCTCGTCTGTGATAACATGACGGTCGGTTAAGACGGAATTTGTAGTAAAGGTGTACTTCTCATGGCGACTTGCCAAAATTGCGGAAAGAAGCCGATGTTCGGCAACACGCGCAGCTTCTCATTGCGCGCGACCCGCCGCCGGTTCAATCCGAATATTCAAAAGGTTCGCGTCATGGAAAATGGCGAATACGTTCGCAAGTCTCTTTGTACCAAGTGTATTAAGACGCTCGCCAAAACGTAATCCTGATTTCCTAAATGCGTCATTCTGTTTTAGATGCCGGTGTTCACCGGCTTTTTTATTTGTTTAGGCTGACGCGCAATTTTTCAAATCCGACATGCACCGAATAACTATTGTTAAACAGCATACTGCCGACCACCAAGACATTGGCACCCGCCGCTACGACGCGCGCAGCTGTGGTCTCGTTGATACCGCCGTCCACCACCACATCAGCGTTACGCTCCCCAAAAAGTGCGCGCACTGCGCTGATTTTCGGCAATGTTTCCGGCAAAAATGATTGCCCGCCAAAGCCCGGATTCACCGTCATCACCGTGACCCCGCTTAGCATAGGAATGATTTCCTGAAGCAGCAGGGCAGGGGTGTGCGGATTGATAGCGATACCCGCTTCGCAACCCAACGCCCGAATCGTTTGCAGTGTCCGGTGTAAGTTGGGGCATACTTCCCAATGCACCGAAATGCGTGATGCCCCTGCCTTGACGAAAGCCTCTAAAAGGTGATCTGGCTCAACAATCATCAGGTGAACATCAAGCGGTAACGACGTGACGCGGCGCACCGCCTCGACGATCAGCGGGCCCATCGTGATATTGGGGACGAAACGTCCATCCATGACATCGATGTGAATCACATCCGCGCCCGCTTGTTCCGCTTCACGGACGTGTTCGCCCAAGCGTGTGAAGTCGGCGGCGAGTATCGAGGGGGCAATTTTGATCGTGTTGATCATCGGGTTCCGCTTCTGTGATTTTTTCGGTAAGCAAGTCAAATCTTATGCGGAAATGATGCCGCCGTAAATGGTGAACCTGCTTTGTGTGGCGTAAAGTCCTATTGTGGCATCGTCGATGAAGGCTAGAAATCAAAAAGGGACATTTGAAAATGCCCCTTTTAGGCGATGCCAAGATTACATGTACTGCTTCATCACATCTTCAAGTTGTTGTGCCGACGGACGCATCTGTGAGGCATTCAAATGCGCTAGCGGCGTCGCGGTGAGGTTCATGGTTTCCGCCAACGTTAGGCGCGGTTCTTCATAATAAATCAAGCCGGTGAGTAGCAAGTTATCACGTCCTCCTTCATCAAGGATGCGCATGGCTTCGCTGCGACTACGTGGGTCGTGACCCTTATCGAGCTTCTTAAGGCGGATGAACGAGCCATCGTGCATCTCAACTTCGATCATTTCGCCTTCACTATATTCGCCAACCGTGATTTCTTCGCGGTCTTGGACGAAGCCGGGGGCGATATACTGAATCTCGTGCAATGGGATTTCATGTTCCTTGCCATAATCGTAGCTTTTGGTTGATTCTGGGGAGTTATTGAAGGTCACGCACGGGCTGACAATATCGATAACGGCAGTACCGCGATGACCAATTGCCGCCTTCAACAGCGATTGTACTTGCTTGGCGTCACCGGAGAAGCTTCGGGCGACAAAGGTCGCGCCGCCGATCACGGCTTCCATGCACAAATCAATCGGGGGCAAGTCGTTCTTGCCATAAGACTTCAAGAATTGCCCTTCATCGGCAGTGGCGGAGAACTGCCCTTTGGTCAAGCCATAGACACCGTTGTTTTCGATGATATACACCATCGGCACGTTGCGGCGGATGAGGTGCTTGTATTGACCGAAGCCGATGCTGCCCGTGTCGCCGTCACCACTGACCGCGAGCGCGATCAGGTCGGTGTTTGCCAGCGTGGCACCCGTCGCCACCGAAGGCATACGTCCATGTACCGAGTTAAAGCCATGCGACCCCTTGAGAAAGTAGGCGGGGGTCTTGCTGGAGCAACCGATACCGCTCAATTTGATAACGCGCCACATGGGCAGGTTGAGATCGTAAGCAGCACTGATGATTTGACCCGAAATGGAGTCATGACCACAACCGGGGCATAAGGTGCTGGTGCCACCGCGATAATCTGCTCTTTCAAGACCGAGTGCGTTCGCCATTTACTGAGCCTCCTCATGTTTCAAAATTTGGGTGTGGATCCAATACGCCGTCATGGGCAAGGTGTCGCCCAATGCCAGCGAGATCATATTGTTGGTCTTCATGGTCGATTCCATGCGCAAGATTTGTGCCATCTGCCCATCAAAGTTGTTTTCCACGACATAAACGCGGTCATGTTGTTCGATAAATTGCCATACTTCGGGCGTGAAGGGTAGGGCGCGCACCCGCAAGTAATTGGTCTCGATGCCGCTGGTTGCCATGATGTCACGAGCTTCGGCAATTGCCACATCATTGGAGCCGAAGGACAGGATACCGATAGGGTTTGCCGGGTTGTAATCAACCACAGGTTTGGGGACAACGCCACGCGCGGTTTCAAATTTGTGGCGCAGGCGGGTCATATTGGTCACCCAATCCTCACCACGTTCGCTGTAGGTCGCCATGTCATTGTGACCGGTGCCGCGTGTGAAGAATGCGGCGCGGGGGTGTTCAGTGCCGGGGATGGTGCGATAGCCCACGCCGTCACCGTCGTAATCGCGATAACGGAACCATTCTTTGTGTTCTTCGAAGAATGCCTCCAACTTAGCTTTATCCAACATTTTGCCCTTATTGATCGGGGTATCGGGATACGTGAATGGGTTGCTGAGCCACAAGTTCATGCCGATGTCGAGATCGCTCATCACAAAGACCGGCGTCTGCATCTGATCGGCGATGTCAAAGGAGCGCCACCCGAATTCAAAGCATTCTTCGGCATTGGCGGGCAGCAACACGATTTGATGGGTATCCCCGTGGCTGAGCGTATAGAGGAATAATAGGTCGCCTTGGCTGGTGCGCGTGGGCAAACCGGTGCTGGGACCCATACGGGTCACATCCCAGATGACCGTTGGGATTTCCGCAAAATAGGCTAACCCCGTGAATTCCGCCATCAAGCTGATGCCGGGACCGCTGGTGGCAGTCATCGAGCGGGAACCTGCCCAACCAGCACCGATGATCATGCCGACGGCAGCGAGTTCGTCTTCTGCTTGCACAATCGCGATGGTATTTTTGCCGGTTTCGGCGTCCCGACGCAGCGCCATATGGCTCATGACGTAATCGACCAAACTAGTGGATGGGGTGATTGGATACCATGCTACCACGCTGACCCCGCCAAACAACGACCCAATGGCAGCAGCTTCATTGCCTTCGATGAGGATTTTGCCAGCGGTTTTGTCCATCGGTTCAAAATAGAAGGGATCTTGTTTTTTCAGATTTGCTTGTGCCCACTCGTAAGCAATCTTGATGATAGCGTGATTGATGCGCGCTGGTTTTTCCTTGCCGAATTGCGACAAGAGCGCCTCATAGGTGATCTCAAGCGGAATATTGAAGATATGGCAGCACGCCCCAACATAGACCATATTGATGATGCGTTCCCGTAAGTCTTTGGGATATTCGGCATCTTCAAGGATGTCCTTCACCGGCAATTCGTAGACGGTGATGTCTGTGCGGTTGACCGTATATTTGAGGTCTTGGTTGGTGATTAGCACGCCGCCGCTTGCCAGATTGAAGATGTCTTCGGTGATGGTTTCTTGGTTAAACGCGATGGCGATCTCGGTGGTCGCACGACGCGCTGTATAGCCGTCCTTGCTGGCACGGATGGTATACCATGTCGGCAACCCCTTGATGTTGGAGGGGAAAAGGTTCTTGCCGCTGACGGGAATACCCATCTTGAAGAGCGAACGAATGATGACGAGATTAGAAGTTTGGCTGCCCGACCCGTTTTTGGTCGCCACCATCAATGAAAAGTTGTTGACGCCCGGTTCATAGCCGCGCAATTGCGACTGTACGCCGGGCTGAAGATTGATCGCCATGAATTATCCTTAACAATTTGAACCGACTCACGAACATAAGATAACACTCAACACAAAAAGTGAACTTAAGATTGGCAGAGACGCAAAATACTCCTTCTAACGACTCTTCTTTCCGATTCATTGGGAGCTTTATCGAGGGCTAGGGCGAAGATTTCGTCTCGTAGCGTATCAATTTCGTGTGATCGATAAAGAATTGCCGGGCACCCTCAAAATCACGCGCGCTGATCGCATCAAGGATCTGCTCGTGGAATTTCCATACTTGTTTCAAATATTCGTAGCTGGCATAGCGCGTGATCTCAACCGCTTCGTAAGCATCCCAATAGGCTTCCAAAATCCCCATCACGAAGGGGTTTTCAAGGCGTTTGAAGACCGTTAAATGAAAATTGCGGTGTTCTTCATTGGGGATACGAATGTGGTTTACATTGAGTTTTTCATAGGCTTGGGTGATACACGTCCGCATGTGCGCTAAATCATCGGATTGCAAACGTTCGCACGCTTCGTGCCAAAATGCCATTTCGATATGATTACGGACCTCGCCGAACAGTTCGAAGCTACGGGAGTCTTGTGCCAGCGCAAAGAAGAGGCTTAAACGCACGGCTGGGGCAAAACTATACTCTTTCATCCTCATGCCCGTCTTAGACCGAACTTCAACCAGCCCAAGCACCCGCGCTACTTCGAGTTGTTCCCGTACCTTGCTGATGCCAATGCCCAGATGCTCCTCATCTTGAAGGGTATTCAAGGTCGGTAAGCGGTCACCCGGTTGGAAGCCAGCGAGGATGATGTAGTTGAGAAGTTCTGAATCAAGCTCAATGCGAGACATCAACATAATCTCTATTAGGTATTCATCGGATTAATCAGAATAATCCATATGAGCAATTTTATCACGAAGACATTGACTTGTCTATTCACAGTCCATTTTCTGAGGTTAAATTTTCTGATGATAGCAATATAAAAATGACTTTATAAGCAAAAATAATCGAAAACCTGCATTGGGTTTCCCCATATGCTAGTTTCTACAGGGAGACCCAATGCGCTTTTGGCAGTAAAATGTCGAGACCGCTATACCAACTGAACAGAAGTACCCTTGAGCATGTCGCGAATCGGCTCGATAATCCGACCCAAATCTGATGGATGATGGACATAATCGAGGTCGTCGGTTGGGATGGTCAAGACCGGGCAAAGCGTCCACCGTTGAATCCACCTATCGTACAAACGATTTAACTGCTCTAGGTAATCGGGTGACATGCTGCGCTCGTACTCATTGCCGCGCAGTTGAATCCGATGCAGTAAAGTGGGTACCTCTGCCTTCAGATACACGATCAGGTCTGGGGACGGCAGAAAACTAGAGACCGCTTCATATAAGCGTCGATAAGCGTCATAGTCGCGCTCGGACATTTGTTGTTGGACGTAGAGATTGTGCGCAAAAATTTCCGCATCTTCATACACGGTGCGGTCTTGCACGACGCTACCCGGGTGATCGACCAACAGTCGATGATGCTCCAGCCGCTTACCTAAGTAAAAGACTTGCGAGTGAAAACTCCATTGGCGCATATCCCCGTAAAAATCGACCAAATAGGGGTTTTCGGCGGTCGCTTCATAAAAGGGCTGCCAACCAAATTCATGGGATAACAAGCGCGTAAAGGTACTTTTGCCAACGCCGATATTGCCCGCGATGGCGATGAACTGTTTTGAAGTTGATTTCATGTTGAATTCGGTGGTCGTGTCCAAAAGATGGCAAAATAGATGTTCTAAGTTTACACCGACCTCTGGTTTGGCGCGCAATCCCTGATTAGTGGGGTTTTTGTAACTTGTTTAGGACACGGACTCTTTATAATAGAAATGTTGATCTCAAATGGGGATCGCACAGTTACGAAGTTGGATGGAGCGATTATGCAGGCAAATAATGACCTTCTGCAACGAGGTATTGCGGCATTTCAGGCGGGCAATCGGTCTTTAGCCCACACACTGTTGCAACAATTGGTCGATCAAGAACCCGACAATGAACAAGGCTGGTACTATCTTGCTGCCACAGAAAGCGATCCGCGTGTGCGCAAAAAACAATTGGAACGGGTGCTGGTATTGAACCCTAGCCATGTAAAAGCGCGCGAGGTCTTAGATCGTATTAAGGCACGTGAGGCAGAACTGGGGGGCGATCCGACTTCACCACAATCCAACCCAGACATTTATGAAGTCAAACGCACGGGCAGCGACAAAGCTAAGGATGGCAAACCGCCGCGTATTCATTCAATTGACCCCGCTGCTGGGCATCGCCCCGGCGCTGCAGACAGCGCCGAAGGTGGGTTCAAATTGCCCTTCACAATCCCCGGTGCGCCCGAATATATCTCTCTTGAAAACGTCGCAAAAGACGGTTTTGCGTTGCTGCGCACGGGTTGGAATGTGCTGTTACGGCGTGAGGGGGATTATGCTGCTGCCGTCGATCAAGCGACGTGGTGGAGCTTTGTGTTGTTGACTTTGACGGCAAGCGTGTTTAGCGCTGCGCTCAGTTTGTTGATTGCGCTGTATATTCAAATTTTGTCATCGGCATCCCTGCTCAGTTTTTTCAGTATTTTGTTCACGCCCTTACTTGCCATCCCGGTAACGATGAGCGCCTTTTTCGCGGGGTGCTATGCCTCCTATCGCTTTGCTCAAACACAGGGATGGAATGCGTTATTCGTGCGCCATGCCATGACCGCAGCGGTGGTGTGGGGACCATCTCTGGTGTTTAGCAGTGTGTTGACATTTGTTTTTTCACTCTTGGGCGTGGGCGGCACCTTCACGGGCATCTTCATGATGATTTTCGCCGCGTATATCATGGGGGATGGTTATGAACGTCTTTACCTCATCAACGATGCCAATAAAAAATACGCAGTACCGGCGATCACTTTTCTGGTGATGTTGGTTGTGATCGCCTTATTGCGGACGATCCTCGGCGGCTTGATCGTGGGCGGGGCGCTACCTTTTGCTTTATTTTAAGCAAGCGCAAGCGCCCCATATCCACGTTTTTAGCGGGCTAAGGTTGCGAGGCGTCCAGCGACTTCTTTGAGCATGTCGTCCGACTTGCAAAAAGCAAAACGGGCTTGGGTGCTTGCCATATGCGCGTGGTCGTTGCTATAGAAAAACGTCGGTGGGATACAGGCGACGCCAATTTCGGCGGTGAGATAGCGGGCGAATTCAATATCATCACCGTCGAACACGGACGAGAAATCTGCCATGATAAAGTAGGTGCCTTCCGGTTTGGTGGGTTTAAGCCCACCCCCGACAAGTGCCGTTAAAAGCAGATCGCGCTTTTGGGTATACATGGCGCGGAAGTCAGCAAAATAGCTATCGGGTAGGTTGAGTGCATAGGCGGCGGCATGTTGCGCAGGATGATTGACCGCGAAGGTCACGAACTGATGGGCTTGTGCCGCCCCACGCACCAAATCGGGAGCGCCATAAATCCAACCGATTTTCCAACCCGTGACGCTAAAAGATTTGCCTAGACTGCTGATCGTGACGGTGCGCTCGAACATCCCCGGCAAGCTGGCAATCGGGATATGGCACGCCGCATCATAAACGATATGCTCGTAGACTTCATCAGAAATCACGGTTACATCAAATTCTTGGCAAAGTGACGCGATTGAAGTTAGTTCTTCGCGCGTGAAGACCCGCCCAGTCGGGTTTTGGGGGGTATTCAGGATGATGGCGCGAGTTTTCGAATTAAACGCCTTGCGTAGCTCCACAGGGTCAAATGTCCATAGGGGAGGGTGCAACGGCACAAACACAGGTTTGGCACCCGCCATAATGATGTTGGGCACATAGCTATCAAAATAGGGTTCGATGACGATCACTTCATCACCGCGATCCACCAATCCTAAGATTGAGGAGAAGATCGCTTCGGTCGCGCCAGCCGTGACGACCACACCCGCCGCTGGATCAATATCGAGGTTATAGAAGCGTTTACTGTGATCAGCCACGGCTTGCCGCAAATCCCCGACGCCGGGGCCCGGTGCGTATTGATTATGCGTTCCCGATTGGAGCGCTTTCACGGCACTGCCGATGATGTCGGTCGGGCTGTCAAAATCGGGTTTGCCTTGCCCCAAGTTCAGGGCGTTATGTTGCATCGCCAGTTGATTGATTTCGGTGAAAATAGTTGTGCCAAACCCGGCGACACGTTCCGCTATCTTTGCCATGATCGCTCCACAAGGCTAACGTTGTCTTTGAATAGTTTCGCGCGCTGCTGTTGCCATTCGGTCTACCCGTTCATTGTAATGATCACCCGCATGTCCGCGCGTCCAGTTCCATTGGATGTCATGTTGTAAGGTCAGGTCATAGAGGCGCATCCATAAATCTTGGTTGAGGACAGGTTCTTTTTTGGCGGTTAACCAGCCATTTTTGCGCCACTTGCTGATCCATTCGGTGATGCCGTTGCGCAAATACTGCGAATCGGTGTAAAAGACCACCTTACAACGCCGTTGCAATGCCTCCAATGCTTTTATTGCCGCCGTCAATTCCATGCGGTTATTGGTGGTCTTGGGTTCGCCACCGCTCAAGGGCTTCTCGTTGTTTCCAAAGATGAGCAATGCTGCCCAACCACCGGGTCCATTGGGATTCGGTTTTGCCCCGCCATCTGTATAGATGGTGACAAGGGATATTTCTTCACTCAAGTGATGTCCTTTCACACCCATGTGAATGTCGATAAGAGATAAAAAATCAGGGACGCACACTGCGCGCCCCTGATTTCACGGTGGTGCCGTGTTGGTGTTGCTTTAGCTCATAAACTTGCGCAGAACCGTCGGCAAGATACCGCCATTGCGGTAGTAATCCACTTCGACGGGGGTATCGACGCGAACCAGCGCTTGGAAGGTCTTTTGGCTGCCGTCAGCACTGGTGGCGATGACGGTCGCTTCTTGCTTGGGTTGCAGGTTATCGCCAATGCCGACGATGCTGAAGCTTTCGTGCCCGTTCAAGCCGAGCGCTTCAGCGCTATCGCCTTCTTTGAATTGCAACGGCAGCACGCCCATCATCACGAGGTTGCTGCGATGGATACGTTCGTAAGAACGCGCGATCACAGCTTTGACGCCCAAGAGCGCTGTACCCTTCGCCGCCCAGTCACGGCTGGACCCAGTGCCGTATTCCAAGCCTGCCAGTACGACCAGTGGTGTCTTGGCGGCAAGGTAGCGTTTCGAGGCTTCGTAGATGCTCATCACTTCGCCTGTAGGCAGGTACTCAGTGATGCCGCCTTCACTTCCCGGCACCAAACCATTACGCAGACGGATATTGGCGAAGGTGCCGCGAATCATCACTTCATGATTGCCTCGACGAGTGCCGTAGCTGTTGAAGTAAATTGGCTCCACATCATGTTCGACGAGGTATTTACCAGCCGGACTATCCAACGGGATATCGCCTGCGGGTGAGATGTGATCCGTTGTGATCGAGTCGCCGAGCAGCGCCATGACACGGGCATCATGAATTTCGCTGATGCTGTTGGCGTCCGGGCTGAAATCGAAGAAGAAAGGTGGCTCTTGCACATAGGTGCTGTCACTGTTCCATGCGTAGACATCTTCACCCGCGTTGCTGATGGCGTTCCACATCGGATTGCCGTCATAGACATTGCCATACTGCGTGGTGAACATTTCTGGTGTGATCGAGTTTTGCACCGTTGACAGAATTTCTTGTTGGGTGGGCCACACATCCCGTAGATAAATGGGTTCGCCCGCAGCATTCATGCCGAGCGGCTCGGTGGCGAAATCGATGTCCACCGTGCCCGCCAACGCATACGCCACGACCAGCGGCGGGGATGCCAGATAATTGGCTTTGACGAAGGGATTGATGCGTCCTTCAAAGTTGCGGTTGCCGCTGAGAACGGCTGCCGCAACCAAATCGCCGGAATGCACCGCATCGGAGACTTCTTGGGGCAGGGGGCCGCTGTTGCCGATGCAGGTGGTGCAGCCATAGCCAACCGTCTGGAAACCGAGTTGATCGAGATAGGGGGTCAAGCCTGCCCGATCCAGATATTCAGTGACGACGCGCGAACCGGGGGCAAGACTGGTCTTGACATAGGGCTTACGATTCAAACCTTTTTCGACCGCTTTTTTCGCCAATAAGCCCGCGCCAACCATGACCATCGGGTTGCTGGTATTGGTACAACTGGTGATCGCCGCCAGCACAACTACGCCATGTGCAATTTCGGTACTGTGTCCGTTTTCGCCGACGATGGCTTTATTTTCGAGCGCTTCATCCGACAGCCCAAATCCACGCTCTTTAACGGGCGTACTGAGTGCCTTGCGGAAGGAAGGCTGCATATCGCTCAGCAAGACACGATCTTGGGGACGCTTGGGTCCCGCCATGCTCGGCTGGATTTCATCAAGATTAATTTCTAGCGCATCCGTGAAGACCGGATCGGCGGTCGAGTCGGTGCGGAAGAGTCCTTGTTCCTTGCTATAGCGTTCGACCAACTGTACCAAATCTTCGGTGCGTCCGGTGCGGCGCAGGAAGTTCAAAGTTTCATCATCGACAGGGAAGAAGCCCATCGTCGCGCCGTATTCGGGTGCCATGTTGGCGATGGTAGCACGGTCAGGTAACGCCAGCTTGCCACAGCCTTCGCCGTAGAACTCTACGAACTTATCGACCACGCCACGCTTGCGCAAAATTTGTGTGACCGTCAATACAAGGTCGGTGGCGGTGGTGCCTTCGCGCATACTGCCCACTAGTTTGACGCCAACGACTTGGGGCATCAACATGTAAATAGGCTGACCGAGCATCGCGGCTTCAGCTTCAATACCGCCAACACCCCATCCCAACACGCCCAAACCGTTGATCATCGTTGTGTGGCTGTCCGTGCCGACCAGCGTATCAGGCAAGGCGATGCGTTCACCATTTTCTTGAATAATTTGGACAACCTTCGCCAGATATTCCAAGTTGACTTGATGCACAATGCCGGTGGCAGGCGGTACAACTTTGAAATTCTCGAATGCTTTTTGCCCCCAATTCAGGAATTCATACCGTTCGCGGTTGCGCACGAATTCACGTTCGGCATTGACCAAAATGGCATCGGAAGTGCCGAATTTATCGACCTGTACCGAGTGATCGATCACCAAATCAACCGCCACTTGGGGGTTAATGCGGCGCGGGTCGCCGCCTAAACGTGCCATCGCGCTGCGCAGTGACGCTAGATCGACGACCACCGGCACCCCCGTGAAATCTTGCAAGATCACGCGCGCTGGCTTGAAGGGGATTTCCAGTTCTTGGGGTTTGGGCGCGTTCCAATTGGCGATAGCGGCGACTGAGTCTTCCGTGACTTCATAGTTATCGAGGTTGCGCAGGACGTTTTCCAGCAAAATCTTAATACTGAAGGGCAGTTGTTCGACATGCCCAACGCCGTGCGCGCTTAGTTGGTTCAAGCGGTAAATGACAGCTTGCCCGCTGCCAGTGTCGAAAGTTCCGCGTGTGCCAAAGGTGTCCAGCTTCATCGAGATTATCCTTAGTTCGTTTTGACGACATCGCGCTGAGTGTTGATGTCGTTTGCCGACCATGTGTTGGGGGGGTGGGGCGCAAAAATTGTAATGCTGAATGATTCACATTTTACTGTAATCGCCCGCAATTTGTCAGATCAATCTAGTGCCAATCACCCTGTAACTTGAGAACCGGCACCGGATGAATTGTTTTGGTTGCGTCCCTGTCTTGATTGCGCAACCGCTATCAACCCGTGAACTTTGCTTGACATGCTCATTCGGCGTTGTAAACTGAAACAGTTTTTGGACGCATGGATTGAGGGTGTTATGTCACAGCAGGGACGCAATCGTAAAAGTAGTTCAGGCGCAAAACCACAGCAAAGTGCGCGTAGCGAAGGCGCTTCATCGCGCGCAAAAAGCACGACCCCAAGCCCCGGAAATGTCGGTTCACAATCGGCGGGTGGGGCTGCCCGTGCCGTTGAACGCAAGCGGGAACGCGATCAGCAAGATCAACGGCGGCGCATCACCAGCATCATTATTGGTGTAGTTGGGTTTGCCGTCGTTTTCTTGATACTCATCATCTTGGTCATTCTGCCAGCCGAAGCGCCACTTCCTGAAAACTTAGCAGCGCGTTACGATGGCTTAGCCCGGTCTCGCACGCAAGAGGGCTATCCGTTGTTAGGGGAACTAGATGCGCCTGTCAAAGTGGCGGAGTATTCGAGCTTTGACTGCCCGCATTGTCGCGAGTTCCACGACGAATCGATCAATGAACTTGTGCAACGGGTGCGCGATGGCAAAATTGCTTTTATTTACGTACCCCTCTCAGGGTATGGATCGGTGCCCAACGGTCAAGGTGCGGCGATTTCGGCAACATGCGCAGCGGAACAGAATCAATTTTGGGAATTCCATGATGCTTTGTTTGATTGGCAAGGGCGCTATGGCAATCAAGCTTTTACCAATAACCGTTTGGTTGCGGGTGTGAACCAATTGACACTTGATCAAGGCGAGCATGGGGCGTGTGTTCGCAATGGGGCAGCCCAGACGATTTTGGATACTGCAAGCCAACAAGCCCGCAATTTGCTCAATTTTGGCGGCACGCCCACCATTACGATCAATGGCGTTGTCCCGCTCAATGAAGAACAAGTAGCTTATACCGAAGTGGCGGATATCCTCGCTGCGATTGATCGTGAAGTCGAACGGATCGCTTCTGGTTTTGCCGAGTCAACGCCTGAAGCCACCCCGGATGCCGAAGCCACCGCTGAGGCGACTGATACGCTGGGGGGTGAGGAAGTCACGCCGGAAGCATCAGCCGCCGCCGAACTAGAGGCGATGGCAACGGTGGAAGCCACCGCTGAAGCCACGCCTGCTGTTGGCGGTTAACTTTCGATAGGAAAAGCACCCCTTTCCTGAGTAGTTCAGGAAAGGGGTGCTTTTTTAATCAACAGGCTTGCCTAGTTGTATCTAATCGCGTCGGGCAAGCATGGGTCCCAATTTGCGTCCACCGACAAGGTGCATATGCAAGTGATAGACCTCTTGCCCCCCATCATCGCGGCAATTAATGATCAACCGATAGCCCCCCTCAGCGATCCCCAAATCACGAGCCACCTGCCGCGCCACTACAAACATATGCCCCAGAACACCCTCATCTTCGGGAGTCACGTCATCGACGGTGGGAATTTCTTTGTTGGGCACAATCAGAATATGCACAGGCGCTTGGGGATTGATGTCCTTGAAGGCGGTCACACGATCATCTTGAAAGACGATAGTTGCTGGGATTTCGCGGGTGATGATTTTGGAAAATAGGGTACTCAAGTTGCACCTGTCCTTTTTAAGGGGAAATGAGGCGATCTTGGCAATGATAGCGCGGCGATCACATCGCCATCCCACCATCCACGCTTAAGACTTGCCCCGTGATCACACTGGCTTCATCGGATGCTAAAAATGCCACCGCATAGGCGATTTCTTCGATGGTTGCCCATCGTCCCAAGGGGATATTGTCGCTGATTTTCTTGAGGAGTTCTTCCGATAAATTCGCCGTCAAATCGGTTTGCACAAAGCCGGGGGCGACGGCATTGACCGTGATACTGCGCGACCCAACCTCGCGCGCGAGTGCTTTTGTCAGCCCGATGATACCGGCTTTGCTGGCGCTGTAATTGGTTTGCCCCCCGTTGCCCACAATACCGCTGATGCTGGTGATATTCACAATGCGTCCATAACGTTTACGCATCATGGCGCGGACAGCGGCTTTGGAACACAACCATGCGCTTCGCAAATTGGTATCCATAACGGTGTCATAATCCTCGGCGCTCATCAGCATGATCACATTATCGCGCGTTATGCCTGCATTATTGATCAGAATGTCGATTTTGCCGAAATTGTCGATTGCCGCTTTGATCAGTTCGTTGGCACCCGCTTCTTGGCTGACATCAGCCTGTACTGC
Source organism: Aggregatilineales bacterium (assembly GCA_038248285.1). Lineage (GTDB taxonomy): Bacteria > Chloroflexota > Anaerolineae > Aggregatilineales > Phototrophicaceae > Flexifilum. Next base: position 14,940 of record JBBRTY010000018.1, on the reverse strand, counting down.
CAATGCCACGCCCCCGGTATCCGCGATTTTGTCGAGGACTTCATGCGCTGCCTCGGTATTATGATGATAGTTTACGACAACGGTCGCGCCGCGCTGTGCCAACTCTAAGGCAATGCCGCGCCCAATGCCTCGGCTGCCGCCCGTGACGACAGCAATTTTATCTTGTAACTGAACCATCCGTGTTTTGCCTTTTGGTGAAGTTCGGGCTATCCGCCCGCCCATCCGATCATTTTGACATTACCTGTCAAACTCCCAGTGAGGTTGACCGCCCCAAAACCATTTTGATTGGCGACATACACATCTACCCGCCCGTCACGATTAGGGACGACCCCTGTAAAAGCGACCCAACGTCCATCTGGCGAAAATTGAGGTTCGCACATGGTGGGAGGTGGATTGCCGCTTGCAATCGAGGTGAACTGATTATCCGTCACAATAATGCCATACGGACATTGCCCAGCGACCCCACCAATGGCGATACGTGTTCCATCAGGTGACCAATCGGCGCGCAACCCATAACGCGCGAATGTCCGATCTGTGATCCGCGCGATCTCGGCACCGCTAATCTGTGCCAATACAATCGAGCTAGAGGTTTCGGCAGCTTGAAACAGGACTTGTTGCCCAGATGGCGACCAGACCTCGGATAATTTGAGCGGAATGTCACTGGTATTGAGACGGATCCGGCGCACTTCGTTGCTAAAAATATCGGCGCTGTAGAGTACGCGCTCTGGGTCGCCGAACAGGGGATCGCCAGACGCAAAAGTAATTTGGCGTGGGGTCGCCCATTTAGGTGGCTCGTGGACGACTACGTCAGAGATTTGGGTAATCTGCCCTGTGGCAATATTCAGCACAAAGACGTGCCCACCGGTGGGGGCTTCTATGCTGCTACCATCACAAGTGCCGACCTCGCCCGGACGCCAGCTTGGGCAAGTCACACGGTCGGACACGAAGGCGAGATAATTACCATCCGGCGACCACACGGGCCAGAAATCATAAGCCCCCGAATTGATCAGATTTGCCCATGCCCCATCCCGTTCAATCGTGAAGATGTCGATGTCATAGCCTGTCGCGACTGCTAACGCCAGCATTGAACCGTCGCTTTTCCATGCAGGGGTATTAAAGATTCCCCGTTGGGTCAGCGACGCCAGTGGCAGCACACGACCAGTAATGCCAACATTAAAATCGGCAATATACAATCCATTGGCGATACTGCCGCCGTCATAACGCATATAGGCGAACGCATCACCGGATGGAGCAATATAGATTTCATCCCCCGTTGAGGAGTCGAATTGTTTGATGGTGATGCGCGCTGCCGAGTTGGTGGGGGACACATAATAAAGTGTCTGGATATTGTTACCCGGCAGTGGGGTAGCGGCTGATCCTGTGCGGTTATTGGTGTTCAGGAATGCGATCAAGGGCGTGTCGAGACGGGCAATGATATTGCTCGGCAACTCCAAAAATTCCCAATTGTCATAAGTGAATAAAACGCTCGCTTGGGGGGTATGGATTGCGGTTGGGACAGCAGTGGCGGTTTCCGTTGGACTCAACGTGAAAGTTGCCGAAGGCGTCAAGGTTGCCGTTTCGGTAGGCGGGATGGGTGTGAATGTGCTGGTAGCACTGGGGGTAAGCGTCGGTGACGGGGGCAGCGTGGCTGTCGCCGTCGGCTGAGGTGTCGCTGGCGAGAGTGCGCTGCACGAAGAAACGAGCATCGCGACCACCAAGAGTATGCGCCGGAACCACATTATTGCTTTTTCACCTGCATCCTAAGCTAAATCAGTGGAATAGCATACCACAGATGAGGAGCAATGAAATTCCATTTATGGGCACCGACACGGATGACGATACCCATAAACGTGATGACTGACTTATCCAATCGGATAGGGACAATCGGACGGACAGGTGTTGTAGGTCTCTCCCGACTCGCAGGTTTGGTTGCCGCATGTGCTTTCGACATAGAGGACGAGTGTGAAGGATTGTTCTACTCCATTGGTCATCACCACCCGTAAGGTGTAGGTGGTTGTCTCGCGCGGGCAGACTTGGCGGGCTTCGCTGCCGATGGCGGGTGACCCTTGAAAATAGACCTCGCGGATATTAGAGACATCCCAACGAAGAGTCGTGCAAGAACCCAGATAGATCGGGTTTACGTCCACACGGAAGTTTGGTCCGATCAATCTCCCTGCTATTACCGTCGCGGTGATGGGTGGTCTTGTGGAGGTCGCTGTGGCAAGCGGACGTGGTGTCGGCAAGGCAAAGGGCACGCTTAAGCTTTGCCCTGCGAAGATGCGCGCCGCATTGACAATACAGTTGCCAGCGGCAAGGTCCTCGGTGCGCAAGTTGGCACGCCCAGCAATGCTCGACAGAGTTTCACCGGGCTGGATCACATAGCGCGCTGTCCAATCGCCGCGGGGGGTACACGTTGATGGGGTACTGGTGACGTTATTGCTGGGGGCAGCCGTCACTAGGGCTGCTGTGCTGGCACCGGGGATGTTGAGCGACTCTGGGAGTTCGACCGGTTCATCCAGCAATTCAAGTGGCAAGAAGGGGATATCTTCTTGTGTGAATCCGCGTAATGCCGAAGGCGGACCCGCGACTTCTAGCCCATCTGGACCGCCTAAGACGAAGCCAACTTCGCCGCCAGGGGGCACAATGCGCGTTTCGCCAAAGGCGGTGACGACCGCTAAGCCTTCAAGGGTACTCAACTTCATACGGTCGTTGGCTTCGGAGGTGAGAAATGCCGTTGATCCAAGGATGACATCCGCGCCGTTGATGTTCATGCTGACCTGCTGACCGGATGGCGTTTGGATCATGACGCCATCGGGCGCATCGGCGCAACTATTGCCGGTGATTCCGGTTTGCACTTTGACTGCCCGCATATCCGCAGTTGGATTTTCGACAGATGCCTCCCCAAACAGGAAGAAGGTGACATTTTGACCCGGTAGGGCATCGGGTAGATTTGCCTGTGCCTTGACGACGGCGATCCCCCAATCACCGGTATTGGGGCTGAAAGGTGCTGTCGATAGGCGACGAATCGCCAATAAATCGACGGTATCCCCAGCGGCGTTAAAGGAAAAATTAGAATTGGGTGTAAATTCGATATCGACGCGCCGATTGCCATAACAGGCTTGATTGCGCCCTAAACTATCGCACACTAAACCCACAGTGCTGGTCGCTAATGTGACTAGATTATCGCAGGTGATGCCTTGTTTTGAGGGCGCGTCTTGGGGGGCGCTAAACGCCGGGACTGCAATCAGAAGAAATGAACTTAGAAGCACGGCAAGTAACCGATAGCCATGCGTAAATCGCAAAGGTGCAAAGTGCATTTGTTCCTCCTTGAAAATTTTATCTCGCTCTATTCACTATATGCCAGACAAGTGAAGACCGCAACTGATCTGTACGTGGCGGGGTGTCTTTTGGAATGGGGCAATGTCCGTTTGTTGGTGACTACTCAGGTACAGAAACAGAATAAAATAAACAGAGAGGCATGAAGACGTGAAGAAAAAAAGGAAAATACCCCTCGAAACGTGGATGTAGGGGCGGATTAGGCGCTTGTCAATCGTTCGTTAACATGAAAGTCCGCGCGCCGAATATCCGCACATTTGCCGCCAACGGTCATTTCTCCCTTTATTACCAACCGTTTTTCAGCCTGAGCAGTTACACATTAACCCTTAACTTGACGCCCAAGACCCAATGGGGTCGCCCGCCGATTCAAACTCTTTTTCAACAGAATCCCGTTGCGCGTCCTGTCTCCGCTATCCCCTGCCCCGCGCCCTCACTCATCCTCATCTGGGGGCACTTCCCACGTCTTAGGCGCAATACGGCGTGTCAAGCCCACCGTTGACTCGGGATCAGCACTCAATGCCCTCATCCGATCCCGTTCTGCTGCCAACACTTCGCGCGAGTATTGCCCCTGATAATCACGTTGGAAGGCATTTAAGCCACTCCCACCGAGTAAATCTTCAAGGATCCGTTGCGCCGTCGCCCGCGTGATGAACAACGACGGGTAGGGCGTATAAAAAAGCCGAAACGGACCCCCACAGAGCAACGATAATGATAAGGGTTCGCGCAGTTTCATGTCTCCATTGCGGTTCGTACCCACATAAAAATGAGGAATAGGCAGATCGGTGCCCAACAAGGGACGTGCATAAAAGTGAAATAGCTCGGTATAAATTTGGTCGAGGCTGGTTTCAGCCATGAGGCTATCATGCAGGGCTACCCTGTCGGCATCGCTTAACGCCATCTGCGCTTGCCACGAAGAATACGCGGGCAAGGGCACAATTGCCCAAATCAGCTTACGACGCCCCTCTTGATAATGCCAGTTGTCCTGAAAATCAGCGAATGCTTGCCCGATGGCATGTGCCCCATATGTTTCGGGAAGATGCAGCAGCGTATCAATGCCGCAGAAGTAGGGATCAATCCCCTGAGCATGATAAAATTCGACGAACGGCTCCTGAATGAGCCACAAGATATAGCCAATATAGCGTTCGGCATACTCTTGCCCGCGATCCCCAAAATTCCGGTGAGACAAGGTGGGAATGATGAGGTTTTGCACGCCAAGATCGAAGAAATGACCGGTCACTTCTTGATAACTTGTTTGGATCATCGCCACATAGTGCGCCGGATCGTCGATCTTGCCGGGGTCTTCTAAGGTTTCAAAATCGCGGGATAACAAATAGCTTGTGCGCGTCCCGCCGATGGCGAGGATCGCGGTTAAGCCTTCGGGATATTTTACGCGCAAGCGCGCGGCAAGATTGTCAGAGTCGTTCATGTAAGGCAGCGCTGGTTCCCCTTGATAGTCCCCAAATGGAGACGCGCGTAGGCTGGCATGAATTTGGGATAGCGATCCTGAAATACGACGCCGATGCTGGTTTTGCGCGTCTACGATGGTGGCGCGTTGAGGGGATAACGCTTTTTTCCTTTCTGATGTCAGCAGCGATCAAGTATTTTATATCAATCCACGCTTTTTCAATATCTTCTTAATGTCATTCACAAACTCCATGACATTGATCGGTTTGGGGATGTAGCCATCAAAACCCACTTCTAGGACGCGCCGTTCATCTTCTTGCATGGCATAGGCAGTGACAGCGATCATCACCGACTTGGCAAAAGTGGGCTTGGAGCGAATCATACTCAAAAGCTGATAGCCTGTCATTTCTGGCATCTGGATATCGATCAACATAATATTGGCGGGATACGTGTCCAGTATCAATAAAGCCTCTATACCGCTTTGGACACACTTATAGCCCGCGTTATGATGATTCAGCACGAGTTGAAAAAGCCCTAAATTATCAATTTCGTCATCAACGACGAGGACGCGCCACTGGGCAGGGTTTTCCATACTCTACAGCTCCAGTGTTATCGGTCAACAAGTTGATGCAAAAAGACTGCCAACTGATTGGGATCAAACGGTTTAGAGAGATAGCCATCAAACCCTTTGCCCAATGCTTCGGTTTCGGTGTCACTGGTGTAATAGGCGGTCATCGCCACAAAGCGCGAACCGGGTGCAAGGTGTTCGCGCTTGATGCGGTTTAGCGTTTGATACCCATCCAAGCCCGGCAAGAAGATATCAATCACGACGACATCCGGTTGATAACTTTGCAGATAATTTATGCCGGTTTCGGCATCTTGTGCCACCATGATCGGGAAATTGTTATAAGTCATGGCAAGGCGAAAAACATCCCGGACATTGGGATCGTCATCGATCAGCAGTACGGAAATCGGTTTTCCATTCAAGTCAGTTCTCCTTGCTGTACAGGTTCGGCATCTTTTACGGGCACTGGGGCAAGTTCGGCAGTCGGAATCGGCGCACGGGGGAAGGTGGCAATAAACTGACTGCCTTTGCCCACAACCGAGCGCACGACAATATTCCCCTCTAAGCTGGTGACTAAGCGGCTCACGATGGCTAAACCCAATCCGGTTCCATGATACCTACGGGTATCGCTATTATCAATTTGGCGGAACGGCTCAAAGATGGTTTTCAGATCATGCTCAGCAATGCCGATACCCGTATCCTGCACAGACAAGCGCCAATGATCGGTATCGGGGGCATCCACTTGCACCGTCACCCCACCCACACTCGTAAATTTAACGGCGTTGCCCACCAGATTCGTCATAATCTGTTGCAGCTTACGCACATCGCACAAAACCACTTCCGGCACATCGGGGGTGAAGGTCACGGTAAAATCGATCTTCTTTTGTTGTGACAAGCCGCGCAGGGCATCCGCTGTTTCTTCGATCACTTTGCGCGGGGACATAGGCGTGAAAAAGGTTTCCAACGCGCCGGCTTCGATCTTAGACAAATCCAACACGTCGTTGATCAAATTGAGTAAGCGGCGGCTGTTGACTTGAATGTGCCCCAAGACGCGCATCTGTTCGTCGCTTAAACTGCCGACCATGCCCCCCAACATCGCTTCATCGTAGCCAATGACGGCATTCAAAGGCGTGCGTAGTTCATGCGACATATTGGCGAGAAATTGCAATTTCGACCGATCCGCCAGTTCTGCGCGTTGCCGAGCCGTTTCAGCATTCCCCAAGGCGTCGGCAAGGACATCTAAGCGGCGGTCAAATTCGGTGCGCAAAAAATAGAGCAGCAACCCCGCGACGACCAGCACCAGAGAAAAGGTGGTGAACAAGCTTGAAGCCAAAATCGGATCGGTGATGGGCGACTGGATATTGATCACCCCAAAGACGCTCATCGAGCCGAAGGTCATCCAAACCAACGCCGACCGCGGCAAGATCAATGCCCCCACTATCACTGGCACGAGAATGAGGGGGATGCTGATCAAATATCGTTCGATATTCTCGCCCCGCGATAAAATCACCAACCCGAAGACGCCGATATACAACCCGCCAATGAATAAGAAACCGCCGATGTTCAGGTTGCCTCGCTGGACGGCGACTGCTGCTGCCCCGCACAACAGCAGGGCATAAATCTGAATAGTCGGCACCGAGATGACCGACCATGCTTCGCGATAGCTGGAGATCGTCAAAATAACGCTCAGCAACCCGAGACTTAAAATTAACGCCAGTGCTAACCGTAACCCGCGTTCGCGAAACGCCTTATCCCGCTCTTTGGCGCGCGGCGTCAACCATTCTTGAATCGGTTTCAAAAACGAGCCAAGAAGGGTTGAACGCGCCCATGGTTTTGTCATCATCGTCATGGCAAATCCTCAAAAACTATGCTTATCTTATCATCAGCATGACTTTTCCGAAAACAAAGGTAATCAGCCATCGTCCAACGGCTCCACTTTCCTAGAGAATATCACGCAATGCGTATAATGCGCTCAAGGCTGCGGATCGCGCCGGATTAATAGGCGTATACAATTCCTTGCTGATCCACAAAGGCACTGTCGGGATCATGATCGTTTTCATGTTGTTGTGCAAATAACGTCCCCCTGCTTCTAAGATCATCGGGTCGATATTGCCAAATTGACGCTGCCACTGAATAAGCGCCAGTATACAATACCCGGTTTCTTCGGGGGTCGAGATGCCCAAATAGCCCCACCCGCCATCATCACGCTGGGTGCGCAAAATCCAGCGTAGACGGGATGCCGCCAAGGTGTCATCCAAGCCCGTGAGCGCTGTCACAGCCGTGCTATTCACATAATACGGCGAGGCGTGCCATTTATCCCACCAATAAGAACCATTCTCATCGTTGTCGCGCAGGAAAACGACGATTTTTTGCTTCCAACCCTGCACGCGCTCATCTTCTTCCTCGTCAAAATAACGCAATGCCGCCAACAGCCGGACATTGGCGCTCACCGAGGGGTTGGTCTCTTGCAAGTAGGTCGAAAAATGATCCGCCTGTTCGTAGTAGGCGTAAAAATCTGCCGTCACCGGATAGCCGCCCCAACGCAGCAAATTCAAGCAGGCTGCCGAGTCGTCCGAGTCTTGGGTCGGGAAGTAACTTGCCGTGCTGACCCCCAACTGCGGCGACCAGCGCGCATACAAATAATCGAGGAGCGTCCGCACTTGGGAATCATCAGGGGTGATGACCCCCGCCATGCGCAGATACGTCAATGACCATACGATGTCGAAAATATCAATCGGTGCTAACGCCTGCACCCCGCCCTCAGCATTTATCAACCCTTCCAGATAGGTGACGCCAACGGGGTGATGCCAGCGCATCAAATAAGCAGCCGTTGCCGATGGCGAAATACAAATCGAGCCATTTTCCTCAAAGAGCGCATCCTTTTCCGTAAAATGTTCGGGTAGCCCTTCCAACGAAAAGACCAGCGTGGTCGCCCGCCAATTGCGCTCGGTGGATGCCAGCAATTTGCCCACTTTTTTGCTAAACGCTTTGGTATTGCGGGTGGGCAAACGCGGCACATCAAAGCCATAAGAAAGGGCAATATCGGTCAGTGTGCCCGCCAAGATCGGAAAAGCAACGGTGTCGCTTTGATCATGATGCAAATACCCGACATATTTCCATAACGCTTGTTCGGCACGGTGAACCCGCCGTTTGTCCCGCGCTTCATGCCCCGTTTCGTGCAGCGCGATCATGGCGGCAAGGGTGGAAATAATGCGATCATGGTGATGCACCAGCGGTGCCCCCCAACTGCCATCATCATATTGATGCCGTCGTAACCATTCGGTTGCGCCTTCAAATTGATGATAATTGGGCGATAACCGTGCTATCCATGCCGTTTGATACGCAGTTGCCCCAGTATTTCCGCTTCCTAACTCCGACAACAGTATTTGGACGAGCAACTCTAAATCATAGAGTTCTGTTTTTAGTTCATGCAACATAGAGAACACCCTTTGAGTCACGTTTGAATGACTGCCCAAAAACGGGAGCAGCAAACTTGATTCTGTCAATAAAACTGCGTGGTGAACTATCTTTTTTCGGAGCCATGGAACCACCAGCTTTGGCGCAAAGGTTGCCTTTCAACAGAGCCAAACATACCTTCCCTCGTTGAGATGACTAGGGCACGACAATGAATATCAGAAAGATCGGCTTTTACGATTTTCATGAATTCTCCCATTATAATGGAAAACAGATCGCTACAGTGTTAAGAGGTTTATGAATCAAAAAATACCGTAGCAATCTAACGCCGTGCTTACGGTCTTGAGCAAATATATGAGGCACCACACAATTAAAATGGGGCAAAGAAAATACTAAACGGTGCCAATCCCCATGATGGCGAGACGTTTAGGACAGCATGGTATTGAGGGGTGCAGGTTCGTAACCTCTAAAACGCGACGACACTCCTTGTCTGCGCGTTATTGATACAGGCGAAAACGTACCGCCATACCCGACGGCAGGTGTTCCGGTTCGTAAGGTTCCCCCACGACTTGAATGGTGTTGATATGGCGAATAGTGTCGATATCCATCAGCGGAACGGGTTTCCACCAGCGTGCTTCAAAAACACCTTCTTCAATTTGCTCGATACAATCAGGCACCGCCGGTTCTACAGATTGCCAGACGATACGCATGTAATTCTCCATGATCAGTGTGAATGCCCTTAGTTTTGCACATTAACGAATATTCATAAATACAAGCATAGCCAATTTTGCAACGCTTCACAACGAAATTTCGTGAATTTTATTCTAAGAATTTGTAATATTTGGGCGGCACCACCCTGTTTTTTGGGCGATAGCCCTCGAAATGAAATGCAGCCGACCCTTTATCACCGAATTGACGCTTATACACACAAGCGCTAAAATACGAAGTATCGTTTTTCTCATGGTTGGCGTCATCTAATCTAATGCAGTACCACATCTGGACATTAGGCTGTCAAATGAACATCGCCGATTCGCAACTTTTAGCTTCGGAGCTAGAGCGAATGGGCTATCGCGCAGCGCAAGAGCCAGACGACGCGGATATCTTCGTCGTCAACACCTGCGTCGTTCGGCAAACCGCCGAAGATAAAGCGTTGGGTCGGTTATATATGTTGGGCGAGCTTAAAAAAGAGCATCCCGAAAAGATCATCGGTGTCATGGGCTGTCTGGTCGGTGTGCGCGATCCGTTAGCACTGCGTCAACGGCTGCCTTTTATCGATGTGTTCATGCCGCCTTCCGAACCCACCCCAATGGTCGATTTCCTCAAAACACGCATGGACGAGTCCGAAGTCATCGCGCTCGAACTGCGCGAGCGCGCCCATCGCGACCACTTGCAAGATAGCGGCACCGTCGGCGATCTCATCCTGCCGGAACACGAACGCGGTAAAATCATCAGCGCCCATGTGCCGGTGGTGTATGGTTGTTCGCACGCTTGCAGCTTTTGCATTATTCCCTTTCAACGGGGGATTGAACGCAGCCGCAGCGTGGGCGAGATCGTCAATCATGTGCGTAGCCTTGCCTTGCAGGGGGTCAAAGAAATCACGCTCCTCGGTCAGATTGTGGATCGCTACGGCAAAGATATCGCCGATGGACCCGATCTCTCCGACCTGTTAGGGGTCGTTCACACGGTCGCCGAAGAAGTGGGTGTGGAGCGCATTCGCTTCCTAACCAGCCATCCCAATTGGATGACCGATAAACTACTCGATACCGTCGCCGCGCTCCCGCGCTTGATGCCCCATATCGAAGTCCCCGTGCAAGCGGGGGATGATCGCACCCTAGAGCGGATGAAACGAGGCTATACGGTCGAGCAATATCGCCGCTTGGTCGAAAGAATTCGATCCCGCATCCCCCATGTGGCGATCCATAGTGATATCATCGTCGGGTTCTCCGGCGAGACCGACGAACAGTTTCAGGGCACCTATGATTTGCTGGAAGCGCTAAAACTGGATAAAGTCCATCTCGCTCGGTATAGTCCGCGTCCCAATACCGTGAGCGCTCGGCGCATGGCGGATGATGTCCCCGAAGAAGTCAAAAAGGAGCGGCACGAGCGCATCGACGAACTACAAGCGCGGATTCTGGCGGATATCAACAGTCACAGTCTCGGAAAAACCATCCCGGTACTGGTCGAAGAAAATCACAAAGGCAAGTGGCGCGGACGCACGCCCCAGAATAAAATAGTGTTCTTTGATGATGACCAAGATCGTTTCGGGCAAGTGGTGGATGTCGAAATCACTTGGACGGGTCCTTGGAGTATGCAAGGACGTTTGCCTTTAACACAGCCAGCCGATCAGCCGTTGGTGATCATCGGCGGTTAAGGATGATGTTGTTATCAGTGTCCTATTGGGAAATTCTGGGTAAGCTACACGTTTTGTCGTATACTGGGTGGGCACGGCGCCGAAAACAACTGACAAAATATGGCGAAACGTCCAGCGCGCAGTTGGAGGACTGAAAAATAATGACAGATGCACCAGCCGGTATGAGCGGTTTTTACTATCCCAACAAATTCGCCCGCATCACCATGGAAGCCATGGAAGAAATCATGGGGCGAAACGGTCTGAACACCATCCTGAGAATGGGCAAGATGGAGCAGTATCTCGATACGCTGCCTCCTGATAACCTTGAGAAGAAGTTTGATTTCAAAGACTTCTCCCAATTGAACATCGCGCTCGAAGACATGTTCGGCGCGCGCGGTGGGCGGGCGATGGCGCTGCGGGCGGGGCGCAAATTGTTCTCCGGCGGGCTGCGCTCCTTCGGCGCGCTGGCGGGTGTGGGCGATCTCGCCTTCAAGGTGTTGCCGTTAAGCGCCAAACTCAAGGTCGGTGTTCCAGCGATGGCGAACATCTTCACGCAATTTTCGGATCAGATTTCCAACGTTCACGATGATGGTCCCGACCGCATCATCTACACGATGGAAAAGCACTGCGCTTTATGTTGGGGGCGCACGACCGACCGCGCCGTCTGCTTCATGGCGCAAGGCTTGCTGATGGAAGGGTTGAAGTGGGTCTCGGGCGGGCGCGAATTCAAGGTCGATATGTCCACCTGCATCGCTAAAGGCGATGACATGGCGCGCTTCATCATCTTCAAAGAACCACTGACTTAATCAAAACACGGTTGTAGGGCATGAGGTTCATGCCCTACAACCATCCCTCGTGGATCGGCACGGTTCCTTACCGTTGCGATCCCTCCGTTTGGTCGCAAATGTTGCCTCGCCCGATTTTATGGGGCGAGGCTTTTTATTTTCAGTGTTAGAATATTGATAGGCACTACCGCACCATTTGTTTTCGCTCTCTAAAACCATAGGATATTGTGAATGCGTCTCCCCCTGCGCTTGGTTGGTTTCATGCTTCTCACTTTATTTTTAGGGGCGTGCAACCTCTTAAACAATGGCGATGTCCCGACGCCAACAAGCTCATCCGACAATCAGCGCCCCGTCGTGACCATCATCTCGCCCGCCAATGGGGCTGAAATCGCCGTCAACGTCAAAGCCGATATCAGCGTCGTCGCCGCCGACACGACCGGGGTGACGCGCGTGCAACTTTTCGTTAACGGGCAGGTCGTCAAAACGGTCTCGTCACAAACGGCGGGCGGCGATGTCACCTTCAGCACTTTGTTGGATTACACCCCGCCCACGCTGGGCACGATCCAAGTACAGGTCTACGCCTTTCGGGGATCGATCAGCAGCGACCCCACCACGCTTAGCCTAACGGTTGTCCAGCCCCCCACCTCAACACGGCTCCCGACGACAGCACCCATCATCATCACCTCGCCGCCAGTGGTCAATCCGTTTGACCCCACCTGCCGGTTGCTCGTCAATACCAGCCTCAACCTTCGTACCGGTCCCGGCATCAACTATGACCGTATCTTGACCCTCAATGCCAATACCGTCGTGCCGATTACGGGGCGGTTGGGCGACAACTCATGGTGGCAAGTGCGGGTCGGCACGACCACCGGTTGGGTCAGCAATCAATTCATCACGTTGTACGGCAACTGTTCCGGTGTGATCATCCCGCCGATCCCACCCACACCAACGCCGCGTGTCGGCGCGACGGTTACGCCCAGTGTCACGGTGGCAGCGCCGACGGCAGTGCCCCCCACCCAAACGCCGACCTCGCCACCCCTGCCCGATTTGGTCATTACCACCTTTAACGGCAGCGAAACGTTGGTGCTGGGCGCGGGCGGCACCCCCGTGACATCGTTGTATACTGTCGTCATCACCAATACTGGGGGTGGCATGGCGGCGCAGTTCAACAACATCGTCAACATCTCGCCCCCTAGTACCGATTACCAATTGGGGGTGGTGGGCAACTTGTCCGCCAGCCAAAGCGTCACCTTGACGATCAATTTGACCTTCAGCGCCGCCGGCACCTATACCTTGCAGGCACGTGCCGATAACCTCAGCCAAGTGACTGAGATCAGCGAGGTCAACAATTTAGGATTGTTCACTGTGACGGTGACGAACCCACCCTAAAGCTATAAGCAGCACCGGACGCGCCGTTGCGCGTCCGTCAAACGAAGATCTATTTTTTCGCTGGGGAAAACGGACGCGCGATGATCACACACATTTTGATCTTGCATGGCAAACTTCAAGTCGCCATTCATCTAAAACAGGCGATTGAGCGGGTATCCCTCTATGAAGTGCATCCCTTCACAACCTTGACATCAAGCGTTGAGTTTTTGCGCGAACACCCACAAGACGTGATCGTGATCGATTTCACGAGCATGAGCGGCGTGCCCGAAAACGTGATCGGTGCCATCACCCAAGTCCAACGCGATATCTTGATCATCGTCGCGCCGGTTCCCCCCAGCGATGTCATGGCGAAGCTCGGTATTCACGAGGCGTTGGAGACCAATTACAAGCCGCGTGATGTCATCAGCCGCATCGAAAAATTGTTGTCCGGGCGCGAACGCCCCACGCTGTCGGCACAGCGCAAGGGCAAGACCGGGATGTTGCAACACGTATTTGATGAGGCACCCCCGCCGCAACCCACCGTGATGCGCGAACCCGACAGCCTGAATAATGTGTTGCAAGCGATAGGGCACGCCGATTTTGGCTATCTTGACGAGGTGTATGAAGATACGCCCGTCGATCCGGTATCGGACGAAGGCGATTTTAGTGCGGTGCTAAACACCCTTAGCCCCCAAGATGCCCCCGCCCAACCACGCACTAGTTTTAACGACCTTTTGGAATCGCTTAAGCGCGACCGCCAGCCCGCGCCCCCTGCCCGCATGACCGATTTCATCATTCGGGGCGGCATTGACTCGATCTTGGATGATCTGCCCCCCGACGAAAAATCGGTCACCCAACCGCTGCCCCCCAATGCCCCTGCGTCGTTTAAGCGCCTCGCCTCGGACGAACCGCCGATGCCGACCTTTGAACAAGGCGGCACGATCAGCGATTTGGTTTCGGGCGTGAACGACAAAAGTTTCCGTAAAGTCATGGCGCTGTTGCGTGATGAGGCGGTGCCCGAAGAAACCGAAGACACGCCCGTCCCCAAGGGAATGCGCTTTGACATGGATTTAGGTGGACACTCCGAACGAATCCATTTACCCCGCCCGCCCGCGAATGACTTTAACTTCGATGCCCTGCCGGACAACGACGGCGAAAGCTCTATCGCTCAGGTGATTTTGCAGGGCACGCTCAATCAAGCGCGCGACGGCGAATTTTCCATCGAAGCCTTGCTCGACAATCTGGAACGGTCGATCCCCGATCTGCGCCCGTTCATCTTGCCCTTGCCGTCGGGAGCCAACAGCGCGGCGGTGACAGGCTCTTTGGTCCGCGACGACACCCCCAAATCGCCCGGCACCTTGCCCGAAGGCGTTTATAGCGACCAGACCACCCGCGCCTCTAAAGGGCAGAAGTTTGAGACGCACCCCGAAAATATGGAGACGGAATGGTTTGATGCTCCCGCCCGCATCAGCCCCAACACCGTGCCGATGCAGCGCCCCACCTTGCCGCCCCCACCCCCGCCACTATCGTTACCAGAAGCGATTCAACCCCCGCCGCCGCCGACCTCGATGCCCGAAGCGGTCGCTAAAGTGGTTGGTTTTGACGATGCCGACTTCAATACTCAGTTTGAACTGATGGCGGCGTGGGAATTCTCGTCACCGGATGGCGAACAAACGGCGGGCGCACTCTACAGCGAAATGCCGATCCCTTCCGAACCG
>JBBRTY010000017.1:0-34105 GCA_038248285.1 Aggregatilineales bacterium | reverse complement strand
TAAAGCTGTTCCAATACTGACTAGATAAATCTAGCTTACTTGCCAAATACCGAGCTTGGAAAATTTGCACACCCAAAAAGGGATCGATCACTTCGCGAAAGAATTCTGCGCTCCCGATTGGTTTTGCAACGAGGATCATGGCATTTTGGGAACGATCAAATTCAATAGCGAGGGCGTATTCCGCCTGAATCGGACTCCATGGTTCAATCAAAAGGTGGCGCACTGCAAGCCCACCCACCGTTGAATTCAACAAGTCTGTAGCGATCTGTTCGGCTTCGGCAGGGGAGTGCGCTTTCCGAAAAACACGCTCGTCGCTGAGGACTTGCGCATTGATAATGGCTGGTTGATATCTAGTTGCGACGATCTCAGCCGCTTCCGCAGCCGAATAGGCAAGGATACCATTTACGATAGGGATACCATACCGTTCAAAGAGAGTTTTCGTTTGGTATTCATGAAGTCGCACGATGTATGCCTATTCGGTGCGAAGGGATACGCGGGAACGGTTCAGACAAGTATTATAGAATTTCGATAGCTTGCCCGACGATCAAGGCTTCAGGATACTCTTTTTCAATCCAGTTCAGTACAGTGCTGATCATGCTGTGGGCATGATTGGTGGCGGTTGTGACGGTAGTGATGGCGATTACACTGGAGTTAGGGAAGTCGTGATGATCGACTTCGGCAGTGGCAACATTAAAAGTATTGTGTAGACGTTTGAGCAAGGACTTGAGAATACTGCGCTTGTCTTTCAGTGTGGTGACGCCCGAAAGTTCAAATTGTAACGTGCAAAGTGCGATTTTGATGGTTGGCATTTTTGCATAGGGTGTTAAACACTCAATGAACACTAGCTATCAGTATATGTGGCAATGAACGCAACGTCACTACAAAATTCGGAATTTGGATGAAAGAGTTACAGACATTAGGGCGCAAATTCATATTTCGTTGTACACTTGCATGGCACGAATGCGAATAATTCGAATTGAGGAGGGGCGTTGATGAAAATCTGGCAGGCTCATCGGCTGATGTTACTTTGTTCCGTCATAATATTCATGACTTTGGTATCCAGTACCGTTGCTGCGCAAGATGAATTGCTCACGAACCCCGGATTTGAGTCGCCGTTTGAACCGGTTGAGGGTGTGATGCCGGGGCAGATTGCTCAAGGTTGGCTACCGTGGTTCTCGACTGATAGCGGTGCCTTAGAACCGGAATACTATGCAGCAAGCGATGAAGCGAGCGGCTTAGGTAGCCCACGAATTCGGAATGGGAGTGACGCACAACAGTATTTCTCGTTTTTTTCTACCCATATCGCTGGTGTCTATCAACCGGTGGGTGGGATAGTCGCTGGCAGCCCCTTAGAATTTAGCGTTTATTCTTGGTTGTGGTCGTCAAACCTTGATGATGTCAATGTGAGTGATGCCGAAGCTGCCATGACCATCGAAGTGGGGATTGATCCGACAGGTGGACAAGACGCGACCAGCGCCAATATTATTTGGTCGGCACCAGTCAGCATTTTTGATGAATTCTTCCAAAGCAAGATTGCGGCAGTAGCCCAAAGCGACATTGTTACCGTTTTTGTGCGTTCGGTCATCACTGAGCCATTGCGCAATAGCGTTGTTTATTTGGATGATGCCGCGCTCGTCGTCACAGAAATCACAGACACAGCAATGACTGCTGAAGTTACTGCTGAAATGGCGGCGACCGAAATCCCTGTGGAAGCGACTGTTGAGACGGTGATTACTGAAGTGGCGACGGTTGAAGTCACTGCTGAGATAGTTGCAACTGAAGTTTCGCTCGTTGAAGTAACGACAGAAGTAACGGATGTTGCGACCCTTGAAGCCACCGCCGAAGTCACTGACGAGATCGTTGCTATTGAGACTGCTACAGTTGAAGCCACGGTCGAAGTGATTGCGACCGCCATTGTAACGTCGGAAGCCACAGTCGAAATCGGAGCCACGGACGTAGCGACTCTGGCGGCAACGGTGGAATTGGTTGCAACGCTAGTCCCTACGGTTGAAGCGCCAACCGTAGTCCCCTCAACCGCAGTGCCGATATTGGAACCAACCTCAATTGCCACTGAAGTGCCGACAATCGTACCTTCACCGACGTTAAATTTGACGGTGTTCCCGCTTTCGGTGACGTACATAGTGCAGAATTTTGATATCGTGGTGGATATTGCCAACCAGTACGGCACGACGGTCGATGCCATCATCATCGCCAACGGGCTGAACGAGAATGCGCTGATTTTTGTTGGGCAAGAATTGGTGATCCCAGTCCAGACTTTGCCGCAACCCACGTCAACGCCTACTGAAACAATCTCAGTCCAAGTCGTTCCGGTAACGGAAGCCGCGACGATGGCGGCTGAGGCAGCAATCTCGGCGCAAATTACCCCAACTGCGACCCAAGCGGTACAGCGTTACACCGTTCAATATGGGGATAGTTTGTCATCGATTGCCGCGCGTTTTGGAACAACCACGCGGGCATTGGCACGCTTGAACCGTATCGTCAACGCGAATTTGGTTTATCGGGGACAGGTCTTGATCATCAGTGGGGCGAATGTGGTAGTTTCGCCGACACCTACGGCGACGCTCAGTAGCGCGACCGCGACCGCCACTATGGCTGCTCCAACGGCAACGCAAACGGCATATCGTGGCACCTACCGCATTATGCCGGGCGATACCCTGTACTTTATTTCTATCCGGTTCAATGTGCGTATATCCGATCTGATCCAGATCAACAATATTGTTGATCCGAATCGAGTATATGTCGGACAAGTGTTGAATATCCCGTGAAACGCTGGCGTATTCTGCGTAATGCAGAGACGAACCAGATCGTCCTTGCGCGGGTCAGACTGTGCGAAAGCTTCTTGTGTCATCTGCGAGGCTTACAGTTTGTCCCGCTCTTGCCCGACGATGAAGGTTTGCTCTTTGTGACCAAATCGGAAAGCCGTACCAACACCGCAATCCATATGTTTTTCATGTTTTTTAGCATCAGCGTCGTTTGGTTAGATCGAGATTATGTAGTCGTGGATAAGCAGTTGGCTAAACCATGGCGACCGATGTACGCCCCACAACGTGCTGCTCAGTATTATTTGGAAGCGCTGCCGCAGGTGCTTGAACGGGTGCAAATTGGAGATCGGTTACGTTTCGACGAGGAAACTGCGTAGTATGCGTTTAAGCAAGCTTATCCTCTTGGTGTTCGCAAGTTGTTTTTTTGTTAGCACGAGCATCGCCCAAGAAGATTCGACTCTCACCGTGCATGTGGTTCAGCGCGGTGAGAATCTTTATCGTATTTCACTGGGCTATGGTTTGACGGTTGATGAATTGGCGCGCGCCAATGGAATCAACAACCCCAACAGCATTGTTGTTGGGCAGCGCTTGATTATTCCTGTGCAGGGCACTCAAGCGACTGGATCGCTCCAAGAAGTGGTTCATATTTTGCTGCCGGGGGAGACCCTTGCTAGTGTTGCCAACCTCTATCAAGTCGATATGACAGCGTTGGCGACGCTCAACAATATTGCGGATCTCCAGTCGGTATATGTCGGACAATTGTTGAGTATTCCAAATGGGGATAGCCCCCCTGTTGTGGTGCCTGATTTACCTTTGACCCCCACATTGACGGCGACTCCTCAAGAAATAGCTGACGCTGGAGACACAGCGCCCGTGCGCGATGTGACTGATTCGATCATTCACATCGTGGCACGCGGTGAAAATCTGGGCAATATCGCCCGAAGTTATGGGGTGGATGCCAGCGCCATCATCAGCGCGAATCAAATTCAGGATCCATCGTTGATCTATCCGGGCCAGCAAATGATTATCCCCGGCATTCAACCGCCGCAGTATTCGGGCGCGTTGCCCGCACCGATCTTGCGGTTTACGGTTGCGCCGCTTGTATTTGTGGAAGGGCGCACGGGGCGGATCGACTTTGCGACCGATACACCCGTGACCGCGACCGGACAATTTATGAATGCCCCTTTACGCATCGTGAGCCAAAATGGGAATATGCTCCATACGATTTTCATCGGTATTCCAGTGGGTAGCGTGGCGGGGATTTTTCCCCTGACTTTAGCCTTGCAGGGGGCACAAGGGGAATCAGTGCCGATGGAAGTTAATTTGCAGGTGACTGTGGGGAGCTATCGCACGGAAAGCCTGACGATTGCCAACGATCTTCTCAGCCTCATCAATGCGAATGTCGATGAAGCTGAGTTGGTTATTCTGCGGCAGGTGATGGGGAGTTTTACGCCGGAACGGTATTTTACCGGTCTGATGGGATTGCCAGTCGCTGCGCCAGTCTCGTCCCCGTTTGGTAATCAGCGCAGTTATAACGCTGGCGTGTTTGCCAATACCCATACGGGTACTGATTTTGCGGCACAAGTCGGGTCCTCGATCATTGCTCCATCGGCAGGGCGGGTTGTCCTTGCTGACACCCTGAATGTGCGCGGGGTTGCCACCGTGATCGATCACGGATGGGGGATCTATACGGGGTATTGGCACCAAACTGAGCGCTACGTCAATCTGGGTGACATGGTTGCTGAAGGTCAAGTGATTGGCACTGTAGGCAGCACGGGGCGCGTTACAGGGGCGCATCTGCATTGGGAATTGTGGGTGAATGGGGTGCCAGTTGATCCTATGCAATGGGTGAGCGAACCTTTGGGATTGTGAAGGTAACGCTTTGAAGTGATGGCAGCGAACCCACATCAAGGTTTTTCAAAACCTTTCCCTTTTTGCGTAAGAGGATACAAAAAAGAACCGCTCATCATGAGCGGTTCTTTTTTGTCAAAGCAAGCCAAAGATTGAGACTGAACTACTGTTTTTCGTAGGACAGGTCAAGCGCTTCAAAATTGGTGAACAGGAAATGGTCGTGGTAGTAGTGAATCCACAAAAATGACAGAATTGATGTGTAATATGCAATGTCAAAGTGGGTGTTGTTGTCGATGCCCGGACGGATAATTCCCGCCATAGCATAGACGACGATGAACACGATTACTGACCCCGTGAGCATCAAGGTGCTGAGGACGAATAACCCGCGTGAGTCTTTACCCTTGCTGAAACGAGCGACGACTGGGGCGGTGGTATCGAGCAAGCCGTATTGCTGGCGAATTTTGATAATGTAAAAGGTCAGCGCCAAGTATTGGAACGAGTGCCATGTATTCATGCCCTGAAAGGCGGTATCCAAATTGGGCAGCGAAGGGATGGTGAAGGCGACGGCGATGGTCAAAAACATAAAGACCGTCTTGGGCCAATTGATGTAGCCGCCGCGATATTCACGGTAGGTCTTGATGGCATAAGCGGCGAGGAAGGCGAAGAAGGTAGCTGTCATCAGGTAGAAGAACCATGCCTGTTGGAATAGTTCAGGAATGACGCGCGTCAAGTCGTTGGTGCCGACTTCAAAACTGCCCTGACTGATCTTCAACGCCGCAAAGGGGAACAGGCAGGTCATGATTACACCGTAATCAATCGCTCGTGCCCAAAAAGTGACGGCACTCCCTTTTATGAGCTTTGACTCTTTGTGGTTGTATAGTTCAACGATATAGGTCACTTGGTGAAGCACATGGGTCGCCGCCCAAAAGAAAAAGACGGTCAGCAGGAGCGTCAAATTGAGGAAGGCAAGCGAGACAACCACAATCGGGATGATGATGGAGGAACGGATCAACATCGGATAGCGCTGCGAGAAGTTTTTATCTAAGCCAGTACGCAAAAAGGTGGACATCATGTGAGGTCCGCCAATGGCGACGGCTACAAAGGCATTGATGATGTTGCGGCTGGCGTCAGCATCTGCCCCAAACTGAAGCATGATCAAATAGATGATATAGGGTAGGGGGACGAAAATCACGCTTAAGGAAATAAAAGCGAGATCCCAGTTTCGGTTCCGCAGCCATAACTTTGACTGTTTTTGTTCGGTATACGTCGTTTGCAGACTACCGCTTGCGACACCCATCAATTGACTCCTTCACACCAAAATGCTTAGCGTACCTAAGTAATTATAATGGGGTCTCTAAAAAAACGCTACTCGAATTTCACAGAATGGTGTTTACGACAGCGGGCTTCATACACTTCTTGGGCACCGACGAGAATTACTGGGTCATCGAAGCGCGCTGGTTCCCCGTTCACGAGCCGTTGAGTGCGGCTGGCGTCTTCGCCGCAAATGACGCAAATAGCGTGGAGCTTGGTGACTTCTTCGGCGCGACACAATAATTCTGCCATTGGACCGAAGGGCAACCCACGAAAATCAAGATCAAGCCCGGCGCAAATAACACGGATACCGCGCTCCGCCATAGCGTCAATAACTTTTACGATGCCTTGATCGAAGAACTGCACCTCGTCGATGGCGATCACGGTCGTGTTGGGAAGGATGTGTTTAGAAATGTCTTTTGAATCTTCGACCGAGATAGCGTCATGGATTTGACCCGTGTGGCTGGTGATGTGCTGAACGCCATAGCGGTCATCTACCGCTGGTTTGAAAACTTGGATCGTTTGACGTGCGATGAGTGCCCGCCGTACACGCCGAATCAATTCTTCAGTTTTTCCACAAAACATACTTCCGCAAATGATTTCGATTTGACCAGATCGATGGCGCATTTTCCCCTCAAGTATTTTGTGATTGAAATGAAAAAGAGTTTATGATGATGCAAAATAAAGACAGGCTCACCGCTTTTGACGGCTGCCTGTCTTTTTCCATTCAAGATGGGTGTGGGTTATTCGGCAGCTTCGATTTTAGGGAGTTCAAAGCCGCGTGAACGAAGCCCTTTCTTCAAATCAGCGACGATCTTACGCCCAACGCCGGGGATTTCGAGCAACGCGCCTTCGCCTTTTTCGGAGAGGAAAGTGAGCAACTGCCCCGCATTTTCAATGCCATTTTCGGCAAGGAGGGTACTGACTTTGCGTTCCAGACCAAAATCGATAATGGCGATATTTTCGGGTTCGTGTGAGACTTCACGTTCCTGCTTTTCGGCACGAATAGTATCGCGCACTTGCAGACGTTTCATGAAGCGGTCCACTTGACCTTCGGTATCGACAATGCGTTGCTCGCCGGTATAGAAAGGATGGCAAGCGGAGCAAATGTCGGTACGAACTTTTTCAACGGTTGCGCCCGTGACCCACGTATTGCCGCAAGCACAGGTGACCACAGATTCGGGGAACCACGCTGGATGAATATTTGGTTTCATGATAATCCTTAATCCGCGCACGGTCTGTCCGTGCGCTATAGGGCGAAAACAAGTTCAACAGCAGTGGCTATTGTGCCACTTCGTTGGTTTGGGGGAGTTCAGCGTAAACGCTGATTTGGCGACGACCGGGTTTGCCGCGCATTTTTTCAAACACGACATAACCTTCAATCTTCGCAAAAATAGTGTGATCCTTACCCATACCGACATTTAGACCGGGATGAAATTCGGTACCACGCTGACGGATGATGATATTGCCGGGAACGACGAGTTCGCTGCCGAAACGCTTGACGCCTAACCGCTGCGAATTACTATCGCGACCATTGCGGCTAGAGCCACCACCTTTTTTATGAGCCATGTGTCACCTCGCTCTATACCCGCTCGGATTAGATATTGATCGAATCGATGTGCAGACGTGTGTAATATTGACGATGACCGCGTGTGCGACGATAGGTCGTCCGTTGGCGATACTTGTAAACGATGATTTTAGGTCCACGAAATTGTGCCAGAACCTTCACATTGACCGTAGCGCCATCCACTTTAGGCTGACCAATAACGGTTGCGTCCCCATCACCGATGAGGAGAACATCTTCAACAATGATTTGATCGTCAACTTCAAAAGGAAGTTTTTCCACGTCGATAATGTCGCCAACTTCGACACGATATTGGCGTCCGCCTGTGCGGATTACTGCGTACATAAGGTTTTCCAATCTTCGCTTTTCGCCGCTGCTCATGGTGCGCATGAACAACGGGGAAAATTGGATGCGAATTTGACTAGGCGTATTGTAAATAGAGGCTGAATTTTAAGCCTTGAACAGCGTGCGGTCAATACACGCTTTTATTTTCGCCGAATATTGTTGTGATTGCATCAGATATTTCATGATTTTGCATCAGATTTGGTCTTTAGTGGATGAACATGGCATCCCCAAACGAAAAAAAACGATAATTTTCCTGTTTGGCGATGGCATAGGCATTAAAAAGCGATTCGTGACCTGTGAAGGCGCTGATCATCATGAGGAGCGTAGACCGGGGGAGATGAAAATTGGTGATGATGCCATCAAGGATACGCCAACGGTATCCCGGGTAGATGAATAATTTAGTATCCGTATCAATGGCGATCACAGGACGCCATGGGCAAGCGTCAAGCGGTGCATTAGGATGTTCGGGATCGCCGCCTTCGCTCAAAATTCCGGCTGTTTCGAGCGTGCGCGCTGCGGTAGTTCCCACTGCGATGATGCGCCCACCGGCAAGTTTGGCTTGATTGATGATTTTAGCGTCATCGGCGGACAAAAAAGCCCGTTCACTGTGCATTTGATGGTCGAGGATATTTTCCACCTTAACGGGTTGAAACGTATCCAAACCGATATGTAAGACACAATGCGCGAACTGAACCCCTTTGGCGCGTAATTTGAGAAGCAGTTCCGCCGTGAAATGTAAGCCGGCGGTCGGCGCGGCGGCAGAACCGGGTTGCTGATTATAAATGGTTTGGTAGCGTTCTGGGTCGGTGATTGAGCCGCCAATATACGGGGGTAGGGGCGTCGTCCCAATTTGTTCTAGCCACGGCTCAATCGGCTGATTAAAGCGAAGAGTGCGTTCGCTTTCTTCATGTGTTTCTACGATTTCGGCGGTCAGTTCGGGCGTTTGGTCGAACATCAAGTGTACACCGGGGACAAGACGCCGACCGCCTACAAGCCCACGCCAATGTAAGTCATCGATTTTGTGAAGCAGCAAAATTTCTACAGCACCCTTTGTTTTCATTTTACGGGCGTGTAGTCGCGCGGGGACAACGCGAGTCGTGTTGAGTACCAATACATCCCCTGCGTGGAGAAAATCGGCGATATCGTAAAAGTGCCGATGGTCAATTGTGCCACTGGTGCGGTCAAGCACCATGAGCCGAGACGCATCGCGTGGCTCTATGGGGGTTTGGGCGATATATTCGGTCGGGAGATCATAATTGAAATCGCTGAGTTTCATCATATTTCGGTGGCACTCAATATGTGGTCGCTAAAATAACGGTGGCTGGTTGTTGTTTGAACTACTGCCGTGAGTCCCATTTTGGTTATCCCCGTTGGGGTTATAAGCGATCCCCAAATGGTCATAAGCGCGTTCCGTAGCCATACGTCCGCGTGGCGTGCGCTTTAAGAACCCAAGCTGCATCAAATAAGGTTCGTAGACATCCATGATGGTACTGCTGTCTTCGCTGATAGAAGCGGCAATCGTGGGCAAACCGACGGGGCCGCCGCCATAGCTATTGATGATGGAGTCCAGCACCCGCCGGTCAATATCATCTAAACCCAAATAATCGATGCCCATCAATTCGAGTGATTTTCCTGCGACGGGTCCCGTGATGACGCCTTCGGCGCGGGTTTGGGCATAATCCCGTGCGCGGCGCAGTAACCTCAATGCCACACGCGGGGTGCCGCGAGAACGGCGGGCGATTTCGGAAAGCCCTTCGGGCTTGATCTCGATTTTGAGCATTCCTGCAGCGCGCTTAATGATATATTCCATTGAGGGTTGGTCGTAAAATTCGAGCCGGAAACGTGCCCCAAAGCGATCCCGCAAGGGTCCTGCCAAGAGGGCGAGTTGTGTGGTTGCGCCGATTAAGGTAAAACGCTGCAAGGGCAAACGGACATTTTTTGCCGCGGGACCCTTGCCGATGACCATATCGAGCGCAAAATCTTCCATAGCGGGATACAGGATTTCTTCGACGGCACGCCCTAAACGATGGATTTCGTCAATGAAAAGGACATCCCCTTGTTTCATGTGCGTGAGGATGGCGGCAAGATCGCCAGCGCGTTCAATCGACGGTCCTGCCGTGATGCGAATCGTGGCATTCATCTCGTTGGCGATGACATGGGCAAGCGACGTTTTGCCGAGACCGGGTGGACCGTAAAACAAAAGATGATCCACCGCTTCGCCGCGTGTTTTTGCGGCTTCGATGATGATCTTGAGGTTTTCGCGCACCCGATCTTGCCCAATAATGTCGCTCAGCAGTTTGGGACGTAACGCGATATTGTCGCGCTCGTCTGGGCGCAATTTGCCGCTGATTACACGCCCATCATCACCCATTGACCCCATCCTAGCTCACTAAACCGTATAAATGTTCGACTAAAATTATATGCTGATGCGTAGGGCAATGCAATGCGGGAGACTTTGACTCCATGTCAGTCGCAACGTACAATTCCTGCGCTTTCGTCAAGAAGGGAATAACTCATGTCGCAATTGAATGTCTCGACCCATCCTTTGGTTCAGCACAAGCTGACCGTTTTGCGTGATGCTGAAACCGATCATCGCAGTTTTCGTGAATTGATGCGAGAGCTTGCGCTCCTGCTGTGTTATGAAGCTACCCTCGACATCAAGCTGGCACCTCGCACGGTGACGACGCCCATGGGCGCTGCGGACGGGTTTAAGGCACAGGAGACAATTGGGCTGGTGCCTGTGCTGCGGGCAGGGCTGGGCATGGTGGAAGGGGCATTGATGCTTCTGCCGAGTGTGCAAGTGCTTCATATCGGTTTATATCGTGATGAACATACGTTGCGCCCCGTGCAATATTACAATCGACTGCCAGAAAAACCGACCGTGCAATTATGTTTGATCCTTGATCCGATGTTGGCGACAGGGGGATCCGCAGTGGCGACCGTTGATATCCTCAAGCGTTGGGGAGTTCCGCGCATTAAATACGTCGGTTTGATTGGCGCCCCAGAGGGGGTGGAGCGACTTGCGACAGCGCACCCGGATGTGCCGATCCACTTGGCGGCGGTTGATGAACGATTGAATGAGGTCGGATTTATTGTGCCGGGATTGGGAGACGCGGGAGACCGTCAATTCGGTACATGAACGAGACTCAAGCATATGTGCTGGTCTTTTCGTTGGCGTTGGGGTTGTCACTTTTGCTCACCCCGCTTGCTGACCGACTGGGGCGACGATTTCATATCGTCGCTCGATACGGTGGGCGACGGATGAGCGAGGCAGATGCGCGGCGCGTCTCCAAATTAGGTGGCATCGCGCTTTTCGGCGGCTTTACAATCACTGTTATCGTTTCACAATTTTTGCCTGTGCCACGTATGGATCCTTATGAGATGATCCGACTCGTTGGGTTATTGTTCAGTGGGACGATAATTTTTGTGGTAGGGTTGTTGGATGACATTTTTGAACTTCCGCCATTACCACAATTTTTAGCGCAGTTTGCGACGGCAGCAGTGGCAATCGTTTTCCAGATTTTTATCGAGTTTTTTAATAATCCGCTGACGGGGGAACAAACACCGTCTTGGCCCTTTATCGTCACCGTCGCGCTGACGTTTTTTTGGCTTGTGG
This sequence comes from Aggregatilineales bacterium, assembly GCA_038248285.1. GTDB lineage: Bacteria > Chloroflexota > Anaerolineae > Aggregatilineales > Phototrophicaceae > Flexifilum. Next base: position 22,635 of record JBBRTY010000017.1, on the reverse strand, counting down.
GCATGATGAATACGGTCAATTGGTTGGATGGCGCGGATGGGCTAGCATCTGGGGTGGGGTGCATCGCGGGTATTGTTTTGTTTATCAATAGCGCGTTCCGCGTGGAACCTGCCCAAGTGAGCGTCAGTTTGCTGCATCTCGCTTTGTCGGGGGCGCTACTAGGATTCCTTATTTTTAATTTTCATCCAGCACGGATTTTCATGGGTGGGGGCGCGCCGTATCTTGGTTTTCTGCTTGGCAGTTTGTCCATCATTGGCGGTGCGAAGATGGCGACCATCTTGCTGGTGATGGGCTTGCCCCTATTGGATAGTTTTTGGCAAGTATTGAGCCGTTTGCGACAAGGCAAAAATCCATTTGTAGGTGACCGGGGGCATTTGCACTTTCGATTGCTCGATTTGGGCGTGAGCCAGCGGCAGATGGTTATAGGTTATTATATCTTTTGTGCTGGGGCGGGCATTTTGACGCTCGTCACGACGAGTCAAGCTTTTAAGTTCATCGCGCTGGGGGTCATGGCGCTTTTGTCGATTGCTGGTTTTATTTTGGTGCAACGCGCTTATCAAACACGGTCAACGGCTGTAGATTCATCATCTGTTGTCTCCGCAGAACCGCCGTCGTCATCATCGCCCTGATCCTCGTCTGATGGAGTATCCTCAGTGGCGACTGCTGGTGGTTTGGAAAACAACGAGGATGGAGATAAAGACGGAGGCGGTGTTGGCATCTCGATTTCTTCGGCGCTTGAGTCATCTATTGGGGGGCGTTGTGTGGCGCTGCCCATGATCAAGGCGGGGGGTTGGCGCTGCGAACCTTGTTCACCCGCTTCTAAGACAGCGGGTTCCTCGCGACGTATCGTGACCGTTTGACTTAGGTCTTTGCTAGGTGCTTCGGGAATCGGGAAGGGGAGGTTGTAAATGGATGGCGGACCGGAGACCGTACGTTTAGCGGCGGCAGTGCGCTGACGTTCTCGTTTGAGGCGTTCTTGCTCGCGCTGGCGTTGTACTTCTTGTCGCGTCATAGCGATAAGTTTGCCATTTTGGAAGGTCGCGCTATCACCGGTGATGCGTTCGATAATGGATTCGAGTCCACCTAAGATGGCAGTGATGGTAATGTCCACACCGATGATTAAGGCGAAAATGAGGGTTAAAACGTTGGCAGTCGCGATGAGCGGCTCGGCTAAATTATTGACGAAAATGTCATCAGCAACCCCCAGAAAGACCAAAATGCCAAGGGCAATACCGAGGACAACCAAAACGATGCGCCAGCCTTTAAGCGCCCCCCAAGAAGGAATCATGGTATTGGCGATGGTGAAGACAAAATATACCCAAATCCAGAGATCAGGAATTTTCAGCAAGATATTGGCGAGATCGACTAGGTTAAGGGTGTTTTGAGCGTTGATCGACTCGATGAAGTTGGGTAGGTCAAGCGCAAATTGACTGATCCACCAGATGATCACGATGCCGACGATCAACGGAGAGGCGCTGATAATTGATGCTTTGAAGTCACTGGTGTTTTTGTGAATGCGCACAAAGGTGAGTTTGAGTTCCGCAATCGACTGCTCATCGGGGATTTTGATAGCACGTTCCGCGCGAACGTTGAGTAAGCCCGCCACCAACCAGCGCACAAATTCATGTAAAAACACGCCCGGAAGAAAGAACGTGTAATACAGAATAGTCGTGGTGCGCTGGTTTTTGGTGACTAACCACCCCACCTTAAAGAGATGTTCGTGCAACCAACGTTCGAGCCGTCGCATGATATAGAGCAGTCCGGCGACGATTAACCACGGGGTTGCAAACTCGATTAAGCTCAGGAATGTCAGCCTTTGGTCTGTGCGGCAATTTCAATCAAGCGAGTGAAGTCTTCCACTTTAAGGGCGGCACCTCCCACGAGCGCGCCGTCAATATCGGGCTGGCTCATGTATTCCGCCATGTTCTCTGGTTTGACGCTACCGCCATATTGCAGACGGACGATGGCGGCGGCTTCGGCACCATATAAAGCTTCTAAGGTCGCGCGGATGGTGCCACCCACGATCTGTTGGGCAATTTCACCGCTGGCGCTTTTGCCTGTGCCAATCGCCCAAATGGGTTCATAAGCAATGATGATGTTCGGGAGATCCGCGGTAGCGATACCTTGTAAGGCTGCCCGCACTTGCCCGCCGACGAACGTGTCCGTCTCGCCCGCCTCATTTTGCTCCAAGCTTTCGCCCACAGCGATGATCGGCTTTAAGCCATGCGCGAGGGCGGCGCGGGCTTTTTTATTGACAATTTCGTCAGTTTCACCCAATTGCGCTCGGCATTCTGAATGCCCTAGAATGACATACTCGACCCAACTTTGCAACATAGGAGCGGCGATTTGAGACGTGAACGCGCCCTGTTTCTCCCAGTGCATATTTTGTGCCCCAACCTTGATGGCGGTGCCGCGCAATGCTTCGGCAACGGGGACGAGCGCGATAAAAGGGGGGCAAACAATTTTTTCAACAGTGGAAAAAGACTCCAAACGCGGGGCAAGTTCTTGAACGAAAGCGACTGCTTCTGAAACAGTCTTAAACATCTTCCAATTGCCGGCAATGATTGGTGTTCGCATCCGTAATTTCCTTTCGAGAGCCATTATTGTGCTGCATCAATAAAGCTTTGGGCGCGTTGGCGTACCCATGAGGGAGCTTCAGGCGAATCGTGCGCCAACAGCCACTCCACGCGAGCATCTTCAATTCTACCCTCACTGGCGTGGAGTTCCCCTAGAATAAGGTGAGCTTCCGCGAGGGTGCTGTCTTGTAAGAGGCTGTGAGCGAGCGCAACTTCTGCCAAACGATGATTATTGTTGACGAGCAAAGCACGTGCCAAGAGCGCACTACTAAGGGCAGTGCTTTGTGTTTGCGTGTCTACGGTAATGTTGCGCAACTGTGTCAGCGTGAGTGTACCCCGAGAGTCGATGAGAGTATAGAGAGTTTCGCCCACCTCGGCGCGAACTGCTGGATATTCTGGTTTATCAAGCGCATAATCGACCGTGCGGATATAGATGATGATGGCAGCACTCGTCCGAATGGTTTTTAGGGCGAGATCCGCTGCTGTCAACAGATAGGCGGCTTTATCGTCGGCAATGGGTAAGCCCTGACTTAATGCTTGACCCGCTCGTTCATCCTCACCCAATGCGAAATGCGCCCGAACCACCCCTAGATGGGCGGCGGGGTCTGTAGAATGGGTTGCCAAATAAGATTCGGCATCGGACAGAGAGAGTTCGGTGACAACTAAGTGTGGAATGGGTGTAACAGTTTCGATGGTGTTGGCTTGGCGTGTACGGACAATGCCGAAGAGTATCACGACTGCTATAAAGCTAATCAAGACAAGTGCGACCGCTCTTGTGATTTTCGCCCCCCTGTTGATGGCAACTTGCGGATTGCGAGTCGGTACAGGCGCTTGAGTGAAGGACGGAGGTACATGCACGAATACGTTTTGGGCCATGGTTTTGGAGATACTTGTTGAGGAGGTCGTGATAGTGGCTTGTAAGGCTTCGATCAGTGCGGTTGCCGACTCATAACGATCTTCGGGACGTTTGGCGGTTGCTCGCAGCAACACCATTTCAACATGAGTAGGGATGTTTGGGTTAATGGAACGCGGCAACGGTAAAGCTGCACTGATATGATCTTGAATAATCTTATAGGGTGTGCCGTCGTTGAAGGGTACCCGCCCTACGAACATTTCGTAGAGTACGACGCCAAACGAATAAAGATCAGCACGATGGGTGATGGCGTTACCCAGTGCTTGCTCTGGCGACATATAGTGTGGGGTGCCAATCATGACGCCGGCGCTGAAGCTGCTTTCCGGTTTGAGCATTTCGCGCGCCAGTCCGAAATCAGCCAAATAGGGTGTGCCCGTTTGGTCGAGCATGATATTGGAGGGTTTGATGTCGCGGTGAAGGATATTTTTGCTATGGGCATAATCGAGCGCACTGGCAAGCGGGGTGGCAATCGCAAGGATTTGGTCGAATGACAGCTTATTTATTTTGAGATGCTCTTTTAGGGTGACGCCTTCAATCAGTTTCATGACTAAGTAAAATTGCCCCTGTACCTCAAAAAAATCAAAAATAGGGACGATGTTGGGATGGTCAAGCGGGGCAACAATTTGGGCTTCGCGGACAAAGCGTTTGAAAAAGGATGGTTCTGAATCAGAATGGACTATTTTGATCGCGACCTGTTTGCCAAGTCGTTCATGGGTGGCTTTATAGACCGAACCCATACCCCCGTAGCCGAGGATGCTCACGATTTGATATGCACCAACTTGATCGCCAGTCGTTAAAGCCATGCTGATGTCTCGCTACTTATGGATATTTTAGACTGTACTGCTGATGCGTGCGTGATGCAATGCCCGACACGGTATTGGGTGAAATAGCTATCGTGTCGGGCTGACTGGGGCTATCGTTTAGCGATCACGTAGGGCGGTCACGCCGGGGAGCGTTTTGCCTTCCAGCATTTCGAGGCTGGCACCGCCGCCGGTTGAAATATGGGTGATTTGATCGGTGAGACCACTTTCTTCAATAGCTGCTACCGAGTCGCCGCCGCCGATGATGGTGATGGCACCTTCGCCAGTGCGCCGCGCCATGCTTTGCGCCACAGCGCGAGTACCGGCAGCAAAGGGGGTTTTCTCAAACACACCCATAGGTCCGTTCCAGACAATAGTTTGCGCTAAGCCGATTTCATGGTCAAAGCGCGCCGCAGATTGGGTGCCGATATCGTAAATCCCCCAACCGTCGGGCACGCCGTCGGCAATGTCCAACATTTGCACTTGGGCATCATCGGCAAATTTATCGCCAATGACGACATCAGTCGGCAATACCAGTTTATCGCCCGATTTTTCGAGCAATTGACGGGCTGTTTCCACGGCGTCATTTTCTACGAGGCTACTGCCAATGGCATATCCTTGCGCCTTGAAGAAGGTATTCGCCATGCCGCCACCGATGAGCAAACGGTCGCACTTTGTCAGTAGTGCCTCGATAACGGCGATTTTGTCGGATACTTTCGCGCCGCCGAGGATCGCCACAAACGGGCGTTTTGGCGAGGCGATAGCACCGGCGAGGTAGTTGATTTCTTTTTCCATCAGGAAACCCGCAACCGCTGGCAGATACTCGGTCACGCCGACGGTTGAAGAATGGGCACGATGGGCAGAACCGAATGCATCCATGACAAAAATGTCACCCAATTTCGCCATTTGGGCGGCAAGCTCGGGGTCGTTTTTCTCTTCCCCTTTGTGATAGCGCGTATTTTCTAAGAGGACAATACCGCCTTGCGGAAGGGCGTCGGCAGTTGCTTCGGCAGTTGCGCCGACACAGTCTGTGGCAAATGCGACTTCACGGTTAAGCAACGCTGCCAATGCGGTGGCGACGGGCGCGAGCGAGAAGGCGGGGTCACGGTCGGTTTTGGGACGCCCTAAGTGGGACATCAAGGCGATATAACGCGGCTCTTGTTCCAGAATGTATTGAATCGTGGGGATTGCGGCACGAATACGGGTGTCATCGGTGATTTTACCGCCTTCGAGCGGCACGTTGAAATCCACGCGAATGAGGACACGTTTGTTTTTCAGATCGATATCACGCACAGTCATTTTATTCATGGATGGCTCTCCTTATGTAGAGCAGAGGCGCGGTTGTGATGCCGCGCCTCCAAAATCATGCGAAACTGTTTTGTACCCAGTTTGAGGCAGCGACTGGGATTAGAGTTGGTCACCGATGAATTTCACGAGGTCGGCGACGCGGGAGGAATAACCCCATTCGTTGTCATACCAAGTGACAATTTTCGCCATGGTGCCACCGAGGACTTGGGTCGAGAGCGCGTCAATGATGCTGGAACGGCTGTCGCCACGATAATCGACCGAGACCAGCGGCTCATACGAGACACCGAGAATGCCCTTCATCTTGTCAGAAGCGGCGGCGGCATCAAAAGCAGCGAGCAGGTCGGCGGTGGTGGTGGGGCGTTCTAAATCAGCGACAAAATCGACGAGCGAGACGGTAGGGGTAGGGACGCGGATGGCAAAGCCGTCGAACTTGCCTTTCAGTTCGGGGATGACCAACGAGACAGCTTTGGCGGCACCCGTAGTGGTCGGGATCATGCTGACGGCGGCAGCGCGGGCACGGCGTAGGTCTTTGTGAGGCAAATCGAGAATCTGTTGATCATTGGTGTAGCTGTGAATGGTGGTCATCAAGGCGCGCTGAATGCCGAAGTTATCATTCACGACTTTCGCAGCAGGTGCAAGGCAGTTGGTGGTGCAAGAGGCGTTGGAGATGACATGATGATTGGCGGCATCGTATTTTTCTTCGTTGACGCCTAAGCAAATGGTGATGTCTTCATCTTTGGCGGGGGCGGAGATGATAACTTTCTTCGCACCGGCTTGAAGATGCTTCGCTGCCTGATCGCGATCGGTAAAGCGCCCGGTGCTTTCGATGACAATATCGCAACCGAGGTCGCCCCAAGGCAATCTGGCGGGGTCTTTTTCGGACAACGCCTTCACGGTGTCGCCATCAATAATGAGCGAGCCTTCGCCTTTTTCAATGGTGCCACTATAACGTCCATAGTTGGAGTCATACTTGAATAAATGTGCCATCGTATCCAGATCGCCTAAGTCGTTGAAGGCGACGATATCGATTTGCCCCGCATAGCTTGCGCGCAGCGTGCGAACCACAAGACGACCAATACGACCAAAACCGTTGATACCTATACGAATTGCCATGCTGTTTTCTCCTAAAGATGAGATATAACCGGCGTATAAACTTGGATTAAGCGTGATTTGTCAAATATGAGGTGAAATTGCTTCACGCATATTCTGTCACACCTAAAGACAAGATTGCCTTCACAAGTTTTTGCGGATCATGTCGCCACGGACGTTCCGTGTCCACTAGATCGGTATAATGAATTTCATAGCGCTGTGCGACTTCGTGATTGGGTGGGGCGGGCAGTACATAATGGGTGTTTTCGCCCGCATTACGCACTGGATAGGCGTTATTGGCTAGAACTATCTGGAAAATGCCGCGTCCGATATGTTGTTCCAGCGCGATGATGTGATCCGCAACATTATAGTCGATAGTTTCGCTAGGTTGGGTGGCGATGTTGCAGATGTATACCTTTAGGGCGGATGTGGAGCGTAATGCCGAGGTGATCCCTTCGATGAGGAGATTGGGCAGTATGCTGGTGTATAAGCTACCTGGACCAATCACGACAATATCCGCATTGAGGATGGCTTGTACGCTGCCATGATACGCCTCGACAGTGCGCGGAACTAAATAAACCTCTTCAATGTGTCCGTTCGCTGAGCCAATTGCAGACTCACCATGAATTATAACGGGTTTGCGGCTGTTTGGCAGTTGAATATGTGCGCTCAGTGTGACATCGGCTAAGGTCGCAGGGAGTACCCGACCTTTAATATTTAAGACTCGTTCGGTTTCCACGAGCGCTTTTTCGAGGCTGCCCGTGACGCCAGATAACGCGCTGATAAACAGATTCCCAAAAGAATGCCCGTCGATATCACCGCCTTGAAAACGATATTGGAAAAGTTGCGTCATCAGGTTTTCATCGTCGGACAGTGCGGCGATATTGTTGCGTAGATCGCCGGGGGGCAAGACGCCCAGCTCGCGACGAAGACGCCCAGAACTGCCACCATCATCCGCAACCGTGACAATCGCGGTGATGTTACTGGTAAAGGCTTTTAAGCCTTTTAGGACGGCTGGTAGCCCAGTGCCACCCCCTACAGCGACAACTTTAGTCCCTTTATTGCGGCGACTGTGAGAATAAACAACATCAATGATTGGCGCGGGTAATTGGGTGCGGTAGGGCGCAAGGATATTTGTGGAAAAACCAATGAGCGCTAAAACAAACAAGACGAAGCCTGCCGCTAGAAAAAAAATTGTCAACAGCCACCCGCGCATGGGGGCGTCTGCAAAACCGGGCACTCCTAAGAGGTGTAGGGTGCCAAATACTAAACCAAGCGCTTCGCAAAGGACGCTGACGAATAAGGCGAAGAACCACCTTTTAACCCCGATGCCAATTGTGAACCATTTTTTTAGGGATGTGGCGCGGTTTAGTGAGGTATTCGTCATCCTGTCTTTCCAATCTCTAGGTTAGCACTGCCAGCCCGCAATGTCATAGATTATGAGATGTCGTTTGAAAATACTCATCTCGATAAAGCGCGAGTGTTGGGCACTTCATTCGAGATTCAAATTATTGGACGACTGCTTAATTAATCTTAACTTCGTTGACGGTTGATCAGGCGACTGATGAACACCATAAGTGCCGCGCAGATGACTGTTAAACCGCCGATGGTTATGGCTGCATCAAACCAAAATTGTTCAGGAAAGAGACGAATCAATGTATCTGAATATGGAAAATACCACGTTCCGTCCGCAAAAAACAGTTCGTGGAAGGTCACGAAGAAAAATTCCCATGATGTTAATGCTAGAACGATAATCAACACCAATCCAGCAATGGTGACAATTCCACCATTTTGTAAGGCATAACGCAAGGTGTATTTGTGATCTCGGTAAAGATAAAACAGCGCCAAGAGATAAATTCCCCCTAGCCCCGTCGCAATCATAAAGGCGAGTCCTGTCAGTGCTTTGACATCATGCATATGACGGAGTTCGCGCTCATTGAACAGCGACACGCCATCGGCGAAAGTCAAATCCCCTAGGAAGTCGATATCTTCACCGTTCAGCAAATACGCCACCGATTGGTTTCCGTAGCGTAGACGTTCTTCGGTCGTAAAACCATAGGGGTCTGCGGGAAAATCAGGGCGTGTGTATTCCACTTGAAGGAAAAATGGACTCATGACGAGACGCACAGACAAAATGACCAAGAGCGGCAATGTCAGTACCGTGATCAAGGATTGCGCTACCCCCTTTAAGGGATTGCTTGGCGTTGAAAGGGTATGGGCAGTGGTCATGGTGAGATCATCGGAGTTGATCCGCTCCGCCAGAAAGTAAGAAGTTCACGACAAGCGAGTCAACAATAGTTTCGACAGGGGCGCGATCATCGGTGAAGACGACATCGGAGGCTACTGTTGGCACGGCACCAAGCAATGCTTTTTCATATGTTTGTCGGAGTAAGAGATTGGTTTCTAAGGGGAGATTGTCGAAATTGGTCACAAACTCGGCATAGGCGGTCGGCTGTTGGGTAGCCACAAGAATAGTATTGAAGGAGCGGGGGACATCGATGCTATGCACTGTCGGGAAGACCTGTAATAGCGTGGCGGTGAGTGCTTGCACCAAGCTTCGATCTTGAGGAGTGCGCCCAACATTGATAGCAACCACGCCCTCTGTGCTTAATTTTGTCTGGACTTCGGCGAAAAACTCAACAGTGGTGAGGTGCCATGGAATGTAAGGCGGGCGATAAGCATCAATGGCAACGACGCTGTATTGACGAGTCAGTTGATGTAGACCATACCGACCATCCTCAACGATCACACTGAGATTGGGCATAGCGCTGGCATTCATATCAAAATAGCGGGCAGCAGTTTCGACAATGGCGGGGTCAATCTCGATGCCATCAATGGGGATATTGCCATAGACGTGGGTATATTGGCGGGCGATTGTTCCCGCGGCTAAACCAATAATGAGCAACGAGTCCACATCGTCTGGCGTGTGTGGGGCAGTGTTGAAGTAAGGGGCGGCGAGGAAGAAGTCCCAAGTGCGCCCATTCCCAAAGACGGTTGGATTCCATTCACTGTGGATGCCTTGCCCTTCGTTCAGATAAAGATAGCGTGTGCCATCGGCGATCTCTTGTACCTGAATGTAATTGTAGGCACTTTCGTCCTCGTACAACAAGGTTGCCCCAGAGAGGGGATTGCGCAGCACCCGTCCATTGAGCAGCATGGTAATTATTAGAATGATACCCAGTAGCGCCAAGTAGGGTAGGGTTTTACGGACACTCGCCACCCGTGCATAGCCGATGATGCCAGTGACGAAAAGTAAGCCGGAGAAGATGAGGAAAGTGGCGTTGGTTCCAAGAAGTGGGATGGTCACTAGGACGGGGATAAACGTCCCAACCAAACTGCCTAACGTGCTGATAGCATATAATCGCCCTGCGAGACTGCCAGCGTCTTGGATATTGGTCATCGATAAACGCAAGGCAAAGGGAGAGATTGTGCCCATCAAGGTGATGGGAATGGCGAATAAGGCGACGACTGCCAGAAACGATCCAATGACGACGCCAGCGTTAATGCCCACCACCGCGTCGGCAGCGAATGTCAAGACGGGGCGGGCGATCAACGGGATGAGGGCGCACAAAAAGGCGCTCCAGATGATGATTTGATAGAAAGTGCTGTAACGGGGTGACCGATCTGCCCAACGACCCCCGATGAAATAACCCACAGTGAGATAGAGCAGCATCAAGCCGATGACATTTGCCCAGATCAAGTTGCTTGAGCCAAAGACGCTACCCATCAGGCGGGAAGCAGTCATTTCGATGGCGAGAGTCGTCATCCCACCGATGAAGACGGTGCTGTACATAAAAAGGCGTGGTATGACACTGACAGTCGTCGTTGTAGTTTTTAAGGATTCAGGGGCGGTCGGCATGGCTGTCATAATAAACCGCTAAATTGGTGTTTGAGCGAGCGCATAGGTTAAATCATCCCCATAGCGTATGGTCAAGGTAGGAATACGAGCAACGCTGAGCATAGTGCGTGCATCCTCGAACGATTGGGTGCCGCCAAAGGATTGCGGATCGAGCAAGATACAGACCGGACGGACGCCGCGCCGTATGGCGATTTGGGCTTGGGTCATCCATTCGATATCGATCGATGCTGTAATGATCACCAGCGTTGTGCCGCGTGTCATGAATGGAAGTTCTAAGGAGAGCATTTGCGCAAGGGTGTAGGTTGAGATACTGCGCGCAACTGCCAAGACTTCCATAATTTTGAACAATTGACGGGCACCCCGTTCTGGTTGAAAGACTTCGCGATGAGGGGTATAGGCTGTAAAACCCAAAGCCCGTTCGGAGTTGATGAGGTATTGCGCTAAAGATGCCCCGATAGAGACTGCGTATTCTTCGCTAGAAGGGGGGAGCGCGCCATCAATGGGTAACACTGCGCCATTGGTGCTGGCGCGCCGTAACCCCGGTAATTCAACAAGCCCAGAAGCCGAAAAATCAATCAACAGCCAAACGTCCAATTTGGGGGCATTTTCAAATTCTTTAACCATCAACATGTCACGGCGGGCGGTGCTTGCCCAGTGAATCCTGTTGAAACCATCGCCGGTCACATACTCACGCACTCCAGCAGCATCGGTAGTCGTGTACTGCGCTCGTTTGTGTCGGGTATCCCCGCCAGAGAGAACCCCGCTAGGCAACGCAAATTTGACGATAGGAACCACCGCGGGATATACGATCAGACGGGACATCGCTGCAATGCGGCGTGGAAATAAGAATAGCCCAAAGGGATCGCCGCTGAGAATGGTGAGGGGTCCAAGACGAAACTCACCCCGAACAATGCAGTAGGTTTCGACTGTCCAGCGATAACTTCCCCGCCATGATAGCCACGGCACGACGTGTCCGGCGCGATGTCCCGGAAAAGTCGATTCATCGTTGACTTCTAACCACAATTTGGGGAGCAAGCTGTGGTTGGTGACGGTAAAGCTTTCTTCTAATCTTTTACCCACTTGGGTGCGTGATGTTTTGGTTTTACGCGAAATGCCGATCCAGCGGACAGAAATCCATGCCCACAGCAAAGACAAGATCAACATGCCGCCAAACCAGTAGGCAAGATTAAAAAAGAAGGCGCGCCCTGTGAGCAGCCCCCCTAGCAAGGAAAGGGTGATAAAGAAGTAAACAGCGTTTCGACGATTAGGCATGAATTCGCTGTTAACGCGCGGAGGCACCGGGGACAGGGGTGCTTGCCAAAACATCCTGTATGATCGAGCGTGACGAGATGTCTTTGATGCGTGCCGACGGTCCGACGATAACGCGATGGGCGAGTGTCACTTCGGCGAGCGCTTTCACATCATCAGGAATGACAAATTCGCGTCCAGACATCGCTGCTCGTGTTTGGGCACAACGGAAGAGCGCCAATGAACCGCGTGGACTGCTACCTAAGTAGACATCTGGATGTTGGCGAGAGGCAGAGACAATATCAATGATGTAGCGTTTGACTTCATCGGCAACATAGATTTGTTTGACCGCTTGCTGGGCACTGAGCAACTCTTGCACGCTTACCACTTGGAACAAGTTGTTGATGGGATGCTCGAATTGTTGCGACGACAGCACCGTCATTTCTTCGCTGGGGCTAGGATAGCCGAGATGAATACGGAGCATAAAACGGTCGAGTTGGGCTTCGGGCAGTGGGAATGTGCCCTCGTATTCGATAGGATTTTGCGTCGCCAAGATCAGAAATGGGGAGTCGAGCGGATGGGTTTTGCCATCCACCGTAATTTGTTTTTCTTCCATTGCTTCTAGCAGCGCCGCTTGGGTTTTGGGGGTAGTGCGGTTGATTTCATCGGCGAGGACGATTTGCGCCATAATGGGACCGGGGCGAAATTCAAACTCGCGGGTTTGTTGGTTGAAAAGGGTAATGCCTGTGACATCAGACGGGAGCATGTCGGGCGTGAATTGAATACGGCTGAAGGTACACCCAATAGAGCGCGCCAGCGCCTTTGCCAGCATGGTTTTACCGACGCCGGGGATATCCTCAATAAGGATGTGCCCTTGCGTAAGCAATCCCAATACGGTGAGACGAATCTCATTCCGCTTGCCGATAATCACTTGATTGACGTTATGGGTGATTCGTTCGGCAACTTGTTGGACGATTTCCAAATTATGTGGATGACCGTCATTGACTGGACGTAAGTTTTGTGGCTGATTTTGCATATGGACGATAGATTCTCAGCTTGATTTTCTTTAGTATAGACGATCTGGAGTAGCTTGTGATGGGCACATTTCTTTTTTTGAGGCATTTTCTTGCCGTTTAAAGGCTGTCGAGTATAATTAGGCGTGTTTAACTGTTGAAATGCACTGGGTTATCCTGTGAGAGGAGTCGACACTGATGGCGAAATCGCGGACTGAACTAATGGTTGATCGCCTGCGTGATTTGCAGGCGACGACGCCGGAAATTGAAGCGTCCGCCGTCGTGAGCGTCGATGGATTGGCAATGGCATCTTCGTTACCGGTTGATATTGAAGAAGACCGTGTATCTGCGATGTCGGCGGCAATGTTGTCGCTTGGCGAACGTATCGCGACCGAGTTAAAACGTGGTGGTTTGGATCAAGTTTATCTTCGTGGTAAAGATGGCGTTGTTGTTTTGATGTCGATCGGTGAAGAAGCGGTACTCACGACACTGGTTCGTGAGGGGGCGCGATTGGGTCTCATTCTTCTCGATATGCGGCGCACTGCCGACGACCTTGAACGACTCGTATAGCACTTTTCTTTTCATTTTTGTTGCTTTTGTCACGGCGGGGACTATAGGCTCCCCGCCGTGCTTTTGTGGTTGTGTGAGGGATGCGTAACATGGCGGGTCACCCCAAGTATATATTCTGCACGGGCGGTGTTGTCAGCTCGGTAGGCAAGGGCGTTACGGCGGCGGCGATTGGACGCATCTTAAAGGCGCGCGGGCTTAAGGTTGCCGTTCAAAAACTTGACCCTTATCTGAATGTTGATCCCGGTACGATGAGTCCGTATCAACATGGTGAAGTGTATGTAACCGCAGATGGGGCTGAGACAGATCTCGACTTGGGACACTACGAGCGTTTTACTGACGAGCAGTTGGATCGTACCTGTAATGTCACGGCAGGGCAGGTTTATACCGACGTCATCGACAAAGAGCGACGCGGAGATTATTTGGGCGGAACGATTCAGGTTATCCCGCATATCACGAACGAGATCAAGCGCCGTATCGTTTTAGTTGGGCGCGAGAATAACGCCGATGTCGTTATTGTCGAGGTGGGGGGGACGGTCGGGGATATCGAAGGATTGCCGTTCTTAGAGGCGATTCGGCAGATGCGGATGAGTGTGGGGCGGAATGATGCGTTTTATGTGCATGTCACATTTTTGCCGCACATTGGCGCGACTAACGAACTTAAGACAAAACCTACACAGCATAGCGTCCGCGAACTGCGTGGGATTGGTATCCAACCGCAAGTGATAATTGCGCGCACCGATTACGAAGTTGGCAAAGATGTTACCTCGAAAATTGCCTTGTTTTGTGATGTCGATGATCGTGCGGTCATTGCGTTAAAGACGACCGATCTGTTGTATGAAGTACCGCTACTATTGGAAGATGCGGGATTAGGTGATTATATCGTTGAGCAATTGCGACTTGAAACTCAAAAACCCGATTTGACGAGTTGGCGCGCGATGGTCGCACGGATGCGAGCCGCCACGAAAATCATCCGTATTGGGGTTGTGGGCAAGTACGTTGAGCTACACGACGCTTACATGAGCGTTAAAGAAGCGCTGTTTCATGCTGCTTCGAGCTGTAACCTGAAGTTAGAGATCGAATGGATCGACTCTGGAGATTTAGAAAAAGAGCGGGCATGGGATCAGATTAAAACGGTTGATGGTATTGTTGTCCCCGGTGGTTTTGGTTATCGCGGCGTCGAAGGTAAGGTGCTGGCGGCACGGTACGCGCGCGAAAACCGAGTGCCTTATCTAGGCTTGTGCTTGGGGATGCAGACGATGTGCATCGAGTTTGCGCGCAATGTTCTTGGATTTGAAGATGCCAATAGCTCGGAATTTGAAACCAATAGCGAGCATCTCATCATCGACATGATGTTGGATCAACGCACGGTAACGGCGCTCGGTGGGACAATGCGATTGGGCATGTATCCTTGTGTCCTTTCCGAAGGCAGCGCGGCTCGGCAGGCTTATTTGGGCGTTGAGCATGTTTCTGAACGGCATCGGCATCGTTTCGAGTTTAACAACCATTATCGCCAACCCTTTGAAGCGCATGGGATGCGCTTTAGCGGGCTAAGCCCCAATGGCGATCTTGTCGAAATTGCCGAAGTGATTGATCACCCATTCATGTTGGGGACGCAATTTCACCCAGAATTTGTGAGCCGTCCTAACGCACCGCACCCACTGTTCGTGGGTTTCATTAAATCTGCGCTAGAGAATCAACGGAGCCATGCTCTGGCTCCCGCAGAATAGAGAGGTTAATCTCCATGACATTACAGCATTTTGTCGAGGCAATGCCCAAATTTGAACTCAATGTTCATTTAGAGGGAGCGTTCGACAAAAATCGGCTAACGCTAATCGCTGAACAATATGATATCCACGAAACGCTAAAACACTTTCAGGATTGGGTGAAACTGATCCAGACTCCTGATTACAATCGGTTGCTTGATATTGTGCGGATTGCCAATAGCTGGATCCGTGAAGGGGATGATTTATCGCGCATCGCCTATGATTTAGGGACACAGTTATCAAAACAAAATGTGAAATACGCTGAAGTCAGCGTATGCCCAGCGTTATACTCCGAACTAGGTCTCGATCTGGAAGGCTTTTTTAGCGCCTTGAACGACGGGCGCGATCGGGCAGAACGTGCTTGGGGGGTTCGCATGAGTTGGGTGTTGACCGTGCCGCGTGATGAACCCCGACGCGCAGAGGATGTCGTGCGTTGGGCAAGTTCTTTGCCCGGACGACGTGCAAACGTGATCGGGATTGGGGTGACGGGGCGTGATGATGTTCAACCTGCCGGACAATTTGAAAAGGCTTTTCGCTCTGCCGAAAAGCATGGTTTAGCGCGGTCAATACGGGTAGGCGAAAAGACAGGTGCAACTGGGACGATGGACTCGCTTCAAGTGCTCAAGCCGACTCGTCTAGTAGACGCGCGGGGCATTTGGGACAACAGTGTAGCTTTAGAGCGGGCGAGCGACGAGCACGTCGCGGTCTTGTTCAGTCCATCCCGAATGATCAAGCATCATTGGTTGCCGGATCATGGTAGTGGGGCGGTTCGGCAACTTTATGATGCCAACATCGTCTTGGTGGTGGGTACTGATATGCCAACGTTCTATCAGACGACCATCAATCAAGAGTATCGGATGTTGGTTGAAAACTTTGGCTTGTCGAGCGCAGAGTTGGAACAAGTGGCATTGTATGCCGTCCAAGCATCGGCGATTGATGCGGATGTGAAGGAACGTACCATCGAAGAATTTACAGCCGAATATGCGAAACTACGGCAAGAATTCCTGAGTTCCGAAGAACAACCGACTTAAGATTGGCTGTGCGTCGATTAGCGGTAAATGAAAGCGGTTAGCGCTAACCGCTTTCATTCTCAAGCGAACGTTTGAAGTCTACAAAACGGTATCCCACACCGCGTTCTGTCAAAATATAACGCGGGTGGGAAGGGTCTTCCTCGATTTTTTCCCGCAGATAATTGACATAGAGACGCACATAGTGGGCTTCATCGCGATATTCATAGCCCCACACCTTGGCGAGTAGTTGATCGTGTGAGACGGTCCAGCCTTTGTTTTCAATTAAATGATAGAGTAAACGATATTCGGTCGGACGCAATTTTACCCGTTCGCCATTGACGATGACCTCGCGCCGGTTGAAATCCACACTGAGCCGGCTATCGATGCGAAGGACGGCTTCATCGGGGCTGCTGCTGGGCATATCGGACCGACGTAGAACGGCTTTTAGGCGGCTTGACAATTCGCGCGGACCAAAGGGTTTGGTGATGTAGTCATCAGCACCCAACTCGAGACCGTAGACTTTATCGTTTTCTTCCCCTTTGGCGGTTAGCATGATCACCGGAATAGACGAAAACTCGCGGAGCATCCGCAAGGTTTCAAATCCATCCAATTCAGGCATCATAACATCGAGCAGGATAATGTCAGGAAGACGGGTGCGTACTGCTTCTAGGGCTTCGATGCCATTGTGCGCTTCAATCACTTGGTGTCCATCAAGCTCCAGGTTCATGCGGATGAAGTTGATCATGCGCGGTTCATCATCCACAACCAGAATTCGTTTTCCGGATTGTTTGTTGCTACGAGAAGTCATTCGATCCACCTTTCCGCGATACGCGCGTTTAATCGTTACGGAAGGGTAGAGGGAATTGGGCAACATCACCCGGCGACGGTAAAACTTCGACGAAGGTAATGCGCCACCAAGGGATCATAATTGTGCTGACCCCTTCTTCAATCCAAGAGACTTCGCGTTCCGTTTTTTCGCGCGGGTTTCTGCCAAAAACAGCAGAATCGGTAGGCTTTGGCATTTCCTCGACATCGAGTTTCACAGGGTCGGCATTGTTGATGTGTACGAGAAGTGTGATCATTTGAAGGTTTCCCTTTATATACTAATACTAGCTTTGAAGTAAATGTGGGCAATGAGCTTGCCAAGTCGGATTTCGTCGCCATCCCGTAAAACACGAGGTTGATGGGCTATCAATTTTTCCCCATTGAGATGGGTACCGTTCGCACTCCCTTTATCCATCAACATGAGGGTATCCTGATTTCTGTATACCGACGCATGAACGCGCGAGACGCCTTTATCGAGCGCTCCAAATGGGGTTAGGTCAAGATCGGGTTGTACAGGACTGCTCTTGTCGAAACGCCCCAATAGGGTTTGCTCAGTGGGTGTGAACGTGATTGGGGTAGTAGCACCTTGGATATGCAAGACTACAGCGCTATTTTTTTCAAAACGGGCTGTCGCCAAGGGATCAAAATTGTGCTGATCCCTTCTTCAATCCAAGAGACTTCTCGTCCCGTTTTCTCGTGCAGGTTTCTGCCAAAAAGAGCAGCATCGGTGGGTTTTGGCATTTCCTCGACAGCGAGTTTCATAGGGTCGGCACTGTTGGTATGCGCGAGAAGACTGATCATTTGAAGGTGTTTCCTTTAAATACCAACACTAGATTTGAAGTAGATATGGGCAATGAGTTTGCCAAGTCGGATTTCATCCCCATTACGTAAAACACGCGGTTGATGGGGTATCAACTTTTGACCATTGAGATGGGTACCGTTCGCACTCCCTTTATCCATCAACATGAGGGTATCCTCATTCCTGAACACCGACGCATGAACGCGCGAGACGCCCTTATCGAGCGCTCCAAATGGGGTCAGGTCAAGATCTGGTTGTACCGGACTGCTGTTATCCAGACGTCCCAATATTGTTTGCTCGGTGGGTATGAACGTGATTGGGGTTGTAGCGTCACGGATATGTAACACAACAGCACTAGTGTTTTCAAAACGGGCAGTGCCCCAGGTGGCGCGCATGGCAAAATTGTCGAAATTCTCATCTACTTTGCGTGTTGGCAAGGTAGCGGAAGGGTCTTTTGCATCGAGCTGACGCCCACAATCTTCGCAAAAGAGCAACCCTTCTTTATTGTTGAAAGCGCAGTATGGACAGGTGACCATTATAGTTTATACATCCCGAATTACAATTTGGTGGTGCCGGAGTCTAGTAATAGGGCTTGGGTGCCATATTTTAGCGTTTTCCGCCCGTTTTCAGATAGCGTATTGGTGTTAGCGACTTGACGCGCTTCAGCAAGTGCTTGCTGTGCTAATTCTTCGTGCCCATGCTCAAACAAGCGTGTCGCCAAATTTTCTAAACGTCGTGTCGCTTCTTGCGTATCTCCGCGTTCGAGGGCTTCTTTGGCGCGTTCTTGCATTCGATAGAGCGTGAGTTTGTTTAATGCATCCATCACATTGGCGGGAGGTTCTTCAGCATTTGAGTCGTTGTTGACGCCAATGGATATTTCGGAACTGGTTTGATAATGACGAAAGCCATTGTCTAGGATATCCCCAGCGACTGCGATGCGTGCTAGAGACCGAAAACCCACTTTCATATCTCCGGGGAGCTCTAGTTGAAAAATCACAGAGGTCAGTTTGTGATGTTGCAAATTCCCCAACCGAATCACGCTTTCATCTTTCGATAGGGGATGTGGTCGGGGGGATAGTTTGAAGGCGGATTCCAATTTGACATCGGCATAAGGGGCGATGCTGATGGTGATTCGCTCTGCGAAGGTATTTGCTAAGCTGCGAACATGATCGTTGAGAAAACGCTGAACGGTGTTGGGATTCATGATGAATTCGGCATTGCTTCCGGTGATGGAGGTCAGTTCATCCAAGAATTCATCATTCCATTCATGTCCGATACCCATCGCACTTATGCTCACGCCCTCAAGGATAAGTTGTTGGGCTAGAGTAATACATTGGTCTTGATCGCCAAAGGTGTTGCCGTCCGTTATCAGAATAAGATGATTGACAAAATCATGCCCTTGGTGAATACGATTTTGAGTTGCCCCTAATGATAACCCTTTGAGAATCTCGGTGCCACCGGATGCGTTGATCATGCTCACGCGCGCTTTGAGCATGGCGCGATTATCTAAGGAGGTTGAGTTAATCACAACTTCAGCAAAATCATTGAATGAGATGATAGAAAGGTAATCATTGTCGCTCAATTGGTCAATGATTTGGTTTGCAGCAGCTTTAACCCTGTCTAGCCGTGTTCCGCTCATCGAATTGCTGCGATCCAGAACGAGGGTCAAATTTAGTTTGGCTTCACGTTCACGCTGTTGTGCTTTTTGCGTCCCCGACTCCTCGGTGAATATTTCGGCATAGAGATAGACAACTTGGGGTTCGTTAAAGGGATAGACATAGCGCTTACTGGATGTAAGACGCAGTACGAAGTCCGATTTTTCGGCACGGTCCATGTTTCGCACGGCATTATCGTATTGCTCTCGGCGACGAGGATCGCTGAGAATTTCATAAGCCATATTTACACTTTGGAACTGGACTAATGCGCCTTTGCTTTGATTTTTGTCCGGGTGTAGACGCTTAGAAATTTGGTGGTATTTATCTTTGATCTCTTTTTGCGTAGCATTTAAAGCTACTCCAAGCTCGGTATACGGGTTTATTGAAAAATCCATGAGGCAGTCTCAGATCAGTCCGGTAAATGGATCAAAATAACTGTGATGTTATCTAATCCACCGTGTTTATTGGCAAGATTGATTAGTTTTTGGCAGGCATCCTGAGGCGGTATGGATTGGGACACGATTTCCAAGATGTCTTTGTTTTCCACCAAACCCCATAACCCATCGCTGCACAAGAGTAATTTTGATCGTGCCGGCAGTCGTCTTGTGAGCATATCGACCTCAACAGTTTCATTGGGGCCCAATACACGATACAAGACATGTTTTTGTGGATGGTCTTCGGCTTCTTCTGGCGTAATATGATCAAGCTCAATGAGCCGTTGGACAAGTGAGTGGTCTCTTGTGATTTGATCAATATTGTTGCCGTTGATCAAGTAGAGGCGGCTATCACCAACATGGGCAATGTAGGCTAGATTATTCATCAGTATGACTGCGGTTAGGGTGGTGCCGCCATCAGGGATTGCTTTATTTACCTCAGCATTGGCAGCTTCTACCGCTTCTTGCAGTAATTCTGTAATGGATGGTTGGTTATCATTGGAGAGATCTAGCATCGGGGTATAGAGGGATGCCAGCACCTTTTGGGCAACGACCCGAATAGCAATCGCCGACGCCTTTTCACCATCAATATGACCACCCATGCCGTCAGCAAGCACAAACAACCCAAAATCAGGCGTTTCGGTGGCGCTGCGTGTGGTGGCATAGAACGAGAAGGCAGCATCTTGATTATTGGTGCGCACAGAACCAATATCTGTTCCTTGACCGAAGCTGACGTGCTTAGGGGTGATATAGTTTAACAGCGTCTCTTCGTTCAACGGACGTGTAGCGCCATCACCCAAATAGACATCGTTATGTGTGGTAATGGGACTCGTCGCTTCCGCCGCAGGCACAGGTGGAGTTTGTGAACTTCCTTTAGATGCTGGCTGTTTGATCTCCACACTGGAATTGGATATGTCAGATGGTTTTGCGTCTGACGAATTCAGCAACCGCCGAAATATATTCATGGAATGATGCTCCCAAACTGCTAAATGACGAGCCAACCCGGAACTCTAGCCGACATGCGGAAATGCGTATAAAGTGCGATCCATAGAGCTGATAAGAATTGTATCATTGGTCGCACATGGTGTTGAGGTGATGCTGCCTCGTGTCTTGTAGCGCCAACGCTCTTTGCCTGTTGAGGCTGTGATACTATAAATATAGCCATCGGTATCACCAACATAAATAGCATCTTGGTGAACAAGCGGAGCACCCACAAAGGCTCCTTCCGCCAGAAACCGCCATCTTTCCTTGCCACTTTGGGCATTTACGGCATAGACGTATTTATCGACTGATGCGACGATGACTAAATCTTTGTAGATCGCTACTGAGCCGTAAATCGAGCCATTGGTACGGAACCGCCAAGAGTTAAAGCCGGTATTGGCGTCCAAGGCATAGAGAAAATTGTCTGTAGAGCCAACATAACAGATTCCTTCTTTCATGTCCACCAGTGGGGCAGCCATGACACTTTTGCGGGTGCGATAACTCCATTTCCGGTTGCCCGACAATGTGATGCCAGTGATTTCACCCGATTCTGAACCAAAAATAATCAAATCGTTGGTGACAAAGGCACGGCTGCGAATGGGATTGCTGGCATCATAAGCCCACAATAAGCGACCATTTGTGATATTGAGGGCATACATTTTGCCATCATCACTGCCGATGAAAACATGCCCATGCGCCACTCTTGCGCTACCGCGAATACGGTCTTTGGTCGGGTGTGTCCAACTGCTGCGACCGGTACGGAAGTCTAGTGCGTAAAATGTGAAGTCTTCAGAACCGAATAAGACGAGTTTGTTTTGCTCGTCTACAGTGGGTGAGGAAGCTATGCCGCCTTTGGTGGCGAACTTCCAAGCCAATTCGCCAGTGTCGCTTTTGATCGCCCACATGTTTGTGTCGTAAGCGCCAACAAACGCGAGATCGCCGCTGACAGCCGGGCTACTGCGCAATTCGTCTTCGGCTTTGAAAATCCACTTCGGCTGAATAGCACCATTGGCTGAATCTTCAATGAAGATGTCTGTGCCTTCACGTTTGGCGACGGGCGAGGAATATTGCTGCACAGATTGAAGTGGTTGGTTTTGATTTGAGGACGGTTTATCGCGCAACTTTTCGAGAGCTTCGCGCATTTCCCTACAGTTCTGGAAACGTTCTTGGGCATTAAAGCCCAATGCGCGGTCGATAATTTGGATAAGCCCATCCGGGACATTGGCGTTGAATTTCCGAATAGGACGCTCGTTAAAGCTAAACGGGGTTTCTAAACGCGGGTCTTTGCGGGTGAGCAATTGATGGAGAGTCGCGCCTAAACTATAGATGTCGCTTTGTGGAGTCATATCGCCTTTGTATTGTTCTGGCGCAGAATAACCTTCCGTTCCGATGGAGGTGTTTTTAACACCAGTAACAAAGGTTTTGGCGATCCCAAAGTCGATCAGTCGTACTTTGCCTAGGCTGTCAACCATGACGTTAGAAGGTTTTAAGTCGCGGAAAACAATCGGGTCAGGTTTTTGATTGTGCAGAAAGTCAAGAACATCACATAATTCGATAGCCCAGTCGATGATTTTCTCGGTAGGCAAGTCTTTGGTTTTGGTAAGCAGGGCTTCGAGGTCACTGCCGTTGATATACTCCATGACCAAATAGGCGCGCTCATTCAGGTCAAAGAAATCGAAGATTTTAGGGATGGAAGGATGGCTCAGCGCTGCAAGAATATTGGCTTCACGGCGGAAAGTTTTGAGCATGGTAGCGCGAAGTCCCGCTTCACCCGTCGTCGGTTGCATTTCTT
>JBBRTY010000016.1:0-34395 GCA_038248285.1 Aggregatilineales bacterium | reverse complement strand
TACATCCACGTTTCGAGGGGTATTTTCCTTTTTTTCTTCACGTCTTCATGCCTCTCTGTTTATTTTATTCTGTTTCTATACCTGAGTAGTCACTAATTGGTCTCCATTAAATGAAGTTGAATAATAACCAATCACAGGAGCAGACTTCGCTATGACAGAACGCATCGGCTTTATCGGACTCGGCATTATGGGGCAGGGCATGACCCTCAACCTGCTCAAAGCCGGCTTTAGCCTCGCTATTTGGAACCGTACCCCCGCCAAAATGGAGAAGGCAATCGCGGCGGGTGCCGTCGCCTACAGCACCCCAGCGGAAGTCGCCGCCCACAGCGATATCATCATCACTTGTGTGAGCGATACCCCCGATGTGCAAGCGGTCATTTTGGGCGCGGACGGCATTTTGCAAGGCGCACAGGCGGGCGCGCTCGTGATCGACATGAGTACCATCAGCCCCGGTGCCACCCGCGACATGGCGGCGGCGTTGGCGGCAAAAGGGATCGCCATGCTGGACGCCCCGATCAGCGGCGGCAGCGAAGGCGCGGCAAAAGGCACACTCAGCATCATGGTCGGCGGGGATGCCGCGTCGTTTGAGCGGGCGTTGCCTGTGTTTCAGGCGATGGGCAAGACGATCACCCATGTGGGCGAGACCGGCGCGGGGCAAAAGGTGAAGCTGGTCAACCAAATTTTGGTGGTCATCAACGCCCTCGCCGTCAGCGAAGCGCTGTTGTTTGCCGAAGCGGGCGGCTTGGATTTGGAAAAGACCATCAACGCCGTCGCGGGTGGTGCCGCCGGCAGTTGGATGCTCAGCAATCGCGGTCCCCAAGTGATCCGCCGCGACTGGCGACCGGGCTTCACGATTGACCTGCAACAGAAGGATGTCCGCCTGATCTTGGAAGCCGCTAGCGAGATGGGGATTCCGGCATTGGGCACCAGCCTGATCAATAACTTGTACCGCACCTTGCAAGCGCGTGGCTTGGGCGGCGAAGGCAATCACGCGCTGGTGAAGGCGCTCGAAAACCTTGCGGGGATCGAGGTCGGCGAAGTGCCGCCGCCGACGAATGGATAAAAATATACGGTCACTGCTTAAGTACCCATGATGCGTGTGTGGCGATATTGGGAGTATAGAGGAACCTTATGTCTCAGTTCACCACTATGCCCAAAGCCGAACTGCACCTGCACCTTGAAGGCGCGATCCCGCCCGAAGCCATCCTAGAGATCGCTCGTCGGGGCGGCTTGACTGACCTGCTGCCCGGCACCGATGCCGAGTCGATACGGCGTTGGTTCACCTTTGACGACTTCGCCCACTTTGTGACGGTGGTACGTACCATTAAAAGTTTGCTGCGCACCCCCGACGATTTCGCAGCGGCGGTCACGGCGATGGGGCGAGCGTTGGCGGCGGAGCAGGTACTCTATGCCGAAGTCACCGTCACGCCCTACACCTACATCGGTTATCTCAATCATGGCGTGACGATTGATCTGCTACTTGAGGGGTTGGCGGCAGGGCGGCGGCAGGTGTTGGCGGAATCAGGCGTGGAACTACGCTGGATTTTCGACATTCCCCGCAACCGTGCTTTTGCCAATTATCAACACGGAGGCGCGTATGTGCCCGGTGCCGCTGAACGCACGCTTGAATTTGCATTGCAAGGCATGGACGTTGGGGTGGTCGGGTTGGGCTTGGGGGGCAGCGAGGTCAACGCCCCGCCGGAACCGTTCGCGCCGGTGTTTGCCGAGGCGAAACGCTACGGCTTGAAGAGCGTGCCGCACGCGGGCGAAAGCGAAGGCGCGCCTAGTGTGTGGGGGGCAATTGAAGCGTTAGGGGCGGATCGCATCGGTCACGGGGTGCGCGCCAGCGAGGATGCCACGTTGATGGCACTGCTGGCAGAACGGGCGATTCCGTTGGAGATCAACTTGACCAGCAATGTCTATTTGAAATTTTGCCCCGATTTGCAGGCGCACCCGCTGCCGCTGTTGGAGCGCGCTGGCGTGCTGGTGACGATCAACACTGATGATCCGACGCTGATCGGGGCGTCTTTGTCGGCGGAGTATCAACTGTTGGTGGATGTATTCGGGTATAACCCCGTCGATGTGATCCGCATCGCTCGCAATGCTTTCACCGCCAGTTTTGCCGAGCCAGCGCTCAAGGCGCGCTTGCTGGCGGAGTTTGAGCGCTGGAAGGGCGGGGATTAGGATTGCAGGGGGACGGCTTTTGCGTTATCGTGTGCGCCATTGTAAAAGCCTGTTTGGAGTTCACGCCATGTCTGCATCCCTCCCCGGTGATCGTTATATCGTCCGCCCGACCGCCGCCCAATTGCCCACCAGCGCCGACGTGATCGTGATTGGCGGTGGACCGTCGGGTGCCAGCGCATTGTGGGCGCTAGAACGTGCCCAACCGGGCATCCGCACGATTTTGATTGAACGTGAGGAGCGTTTGGGCGCGGGCAGTTCGCTGGCGTCGCTCGAAAATTACCGCACCTGCTGGCCCGCGCTGCCGTTGATGGCACAAATGCGCCGCAGTGTTGAAGTGTTCCACAATGCCGATGCCTATTTGGGCGAAAACGCCGCTGCGTCGATCCACCTGAAAGAGCAAGGCTACTTGTTCGCGGCGATGAACGAACGCCATGCCGAAAGCTTGCGGGCGGATGTCGCGCGCTTGCACGCCATCGGCTTGACGCATATCGAATATTTGAACGCCGAAGAAGTGCGCTATCGGCACCCGACGTTGGGGAGCGAGATGGTCGGCGCGAAGTGGGATCCGATAGCCGGTTGGCTGGACTCGAATGCGTTGATACATGCCTTCGTGCGGGCAGCACCCAACGCGAAAGTTTTGCTAGGCGTGCAAGACGCGACGCTGAAACTGGAAGGTGGGCGCGTGGTGGGGGTGACGACGGGGGTAGGGGATATCAGCGCGCCCGTCGTGATCCTGTCGGCGGGGGCATGGTCACACCGTGTGACCGATCCGGTGGGGGTGCATCTGCCGATCATCTTGCGTCCACGCCAAAGCTTTACCACCAGCTATCGCCATAAGGGGTTTGAAGCCACCGACCCGATGCTGATCGGCGAGCCGCCGTCGCCGCATGTGCGTCCCGAAGCCAGCGCCGGCGCGATCTTTGGGTGGGAATATCATTGGCATAGCAAATGGGCACCCGAACTGGAAGCGAATCCCGAACATGATGCGGTGCGCACGCCCAGCGGCGCGCTCAACAACCTGAAAGACCCACGTTTTCCGTCGTTGACGCTGGCATTGTTGGCGCGTCAGTTTGGGCACGCCGAAGGGGAGGGCTTCAATGATCCCCGTTATTTGCGTGGGTTGTATCACAACATCGGCTATTATGTTTATCGAGATGAGACGGCGGCGTACACCATCGCGGCGGATGGCGCGCAGGTGCCTTATGACAGCGAGCGCGCCATCATTTGCCCGCATCCTGGGGTGCCGGGGCTGATTTTGTCGATTGCGCATGTCGGGCATGGGGTGATGACGGCTCCGGCAGCGGGGGAACTTGCCGCCGCGCACGCGCTCGGCTTGCCGCTGCCCGATCCCGAATATGCGGCGTTTGGGCTGGATGTGCCGTTCGTGGAGTACGACTCGCCAGTGTTATAATCTCTTTTCGTTAGATCGCGAGGACGACATTCCTTATCTGCCCTTCGCGGTCACGGGGGGGCGGGCGGATAATTTTAACTACACCATCCGCACTCGGATCGAAGATTACAGAAGTAGGGCTTTAGCCCGCGAAAGCTACGCCGCTTCAGCGGCTGTAGATGAAGCGCCTTACGGCTTTAGCCGCCGTCTCAGCGGGGTGCATTTCAAGTGAGTGTAAATTCTCCGGGAATTTCCGAGTTGAGTTCAAAAGATGAACATCGACAAAAAACTTAAAAGACTATATACTCGAAAATATGAGCTACCGAACTGTTGAATTCCGTAGCCTATACATCCCAAACCTGCCCGGTTTGTGGAGCGCAGAGTCTCGCCTCCACGACTGGATCGAATGTGACCCGCCACGTCCACGCGCAGGGTGATTTGCTGGCGCACAAAGACTCGGCGAGCAACTGGGAATCGATGCTAGGAGACGGCTTGGGCAGCGTGCGCACCGTGCTGGAACATCGGCACTACGATCCGTTCGGGAACTTGTACGCCGGGACGATGGCTCAGACGGACTACGGGTTCACGGGCGAACCGTTCAATGCGACGAGTGGGTTGGTGTACTTGCGGGCACGCCACTATCGTCCGGGGATCGGCTCGTTCGTCAGCCGCGATCCGTTCGAGGGGCTGATGAGTCGCCCGCTGAGCCGGAATGGATTTTGTAGTCGCATGTGACCGGCATCCGCCCCGATCATCGGGGGCAGGGAATCGGCGGTGCGCTCAAACGCTTCCCCCCTCGAGTTTTACCTTAATTTATAGGTGAGTCCCCACAAAAATGGCGTGATACAATACGTGGCGTTTGTCGATGAGAGGTTCAATCTACGAGTGATGATGCTCTACACACCCACAAGTGCCATTCCCAAAAATGACCCTTCCCCCCAACCGAAGATCACCACTGCGCGCAACATCCCCCCCAAACACACCCGCCGCAAAAAATTCTTCCGCTTCCTCTTGGTGATCTTTAGCGTCTGGCTGATCGTGTGCTTGTTGTTGACGGCGCTCATCGTCAGTTATGGCGGCACCAGTTATGCCCGCGATGCCGATGTGATCATCGTCCTCGGTGCGGGCTTAAACCGCAATGGGGCACCCGGTCGGGCGCTCACCCGTCGTGCCGAAGAAGGCGCACGTTTATATGCGCAAGGTTATGCCTCGGTGGTCCTCTGTACGGGGGGCATTCCTCGGAACGCCAGCCAATCCGAAGCGTCAGGGTGTGCTGCGGTGCTGCGCGCCAACGGTGTGCCCGACAGCGCGATCCTCTTAGAAGAACGCAGCCGCAGCACCGAAGAAAATGCCGCTTATAGTCAAGAGATCATGACCGCGCGTGGGGATCAAACGGCATTGGTGGTCAGCGACGGCTTTCACCTGTTGCGCGCCCAATGGATTTTCAAAGATCAAGGCGTCGAAGCCTATACCGTCCCAGCCACCACCCGTCCCTTATGGCGTGATCTGATTATGGCGACCGGTCGCGAGCTTGTGGCGCTACACTGGCAGGTGATCAAGACGGCATTGGGCTTGCCTTATACCTTCGTTCCTTGGGTCTGATCCCCGCCCGTTGCCTGACGATCAGGCTCCGCTAATCTGTCGTTGCACCAATTTTTACCCCCTGTGTGCGAGTCCGCACTATAATGGGAGTACATTTGTAACGGACTCTGAAATTGAGGTCAAGGATGCGCGCACGTAAATCGATCTTCCTACTTATGGGCTGGGTGCTGGTGCTGATCTTCAGCATGTCGTTCAGTGCGTTAGGGCAAACCGATAGTCCGGCTGATGGTCTTGCCATCGTCAATTTTTTACCTGCCGACGGTACCGAACAGGTGGAAGCGGACGCCACCATCACCGTCATTTTCAACCGTCCGGTGGTGCCGCTCGGCTTAACGTCAGATAGCGGGCTAGTGCTACCCGATCCGTTGATCTTCACGCCCACGGTCGCGGGCACGGGGGAATGGGTCAACACCGCCATTTACCAATTCCAGCCAGAGCCAGCGCTGGGCGGCGGAGTGGCGTATACCGTCACTGTTGATCCGGCGTTGACGGCAATCGATGGCACCATGCTGAGTGGCACGTTTAGCAGCAGCTTCACGACTGCCGCGCCGCTGGTGATCAATTTCGTGCCTGGGGATACCGCCACGCGCGTCCCACTCGATCAGACGGTGCAAATTCGCTTCAATCAACCGATGGATCGCGCCAGTGTCGAAAGTAGCTTCCGGTTGCTGCCCATTGATGGGGGGAGTGCCCTCGCAGGGACGTTTGAATGGGCGGACGATGACGCTGGCTTCCGCTTTATCCCTAGCCAACCACTGGAATTGAATAGCAGCTATACGGTTTCGTTCAGCCCTGATGCCGGCTTGCCCGTCGGCGCGAACGGCGGCGCACCCTTAGCAGGGGTGCCCCCCGTGAGTTTTTCGACGATTCCCTTGCCCGCAATCCTAAATACCTATCCGGGCAGTGGTGCCCCAGACGCTTATCCCTATGGCGGTTTCACGATTTATTTTGCTTCGCCGATGGATATCGACTCGTTGGAAGGCAAAATTCAGATTTCGCCAGAGCCATGGCGTGACTACGATAGCTACTATAGCGAATATGACGACAGCTATACCTTGTCGTTCCCGACTGAACCCAGCACGGATTATACGATCACATTGCTGGCGGGGATGCTGGATTTGTACGGCAATGCCATCAATGAAACGACCGTCATCAACTATCGCACCCAGCGCTACGATGCCGAATTGTTGTTAGATACGCAGGGTGATTTTGGTTTTTACAATGCCGGCAACGACGCAACGCGCTTGTTCTTGCGGCATCGTAATGTGCAGCAGGTCGATCTCGAATTGTATCGTCTGACCCCCGATGATTTGATTGGGGTGCTGACGGGGGACAATCGCTATCAAGGCACATTGGGCGATAATTTTGCGCTCACTCCCCAAAATCGCATCAAGAGTT
This sequence comes from Aggregatilineales bacterium, assembly GCA_038248285.1. Taxonomy (GTDB): domain Bacteria; phylum Chloroflexota; class Anaerolineae; order Aggregatilineales; family Phototrophicaceae; genus Flexifilum. The sequence continues at coordinate 27,821 of JBBRTY010000016.1, read as the reverse complement.
GGACGATCCCCTCGGTCGCGCCCGAAAACGCCATGCGCTATGAATATCTCGACCTCGGCACTACTGCCGTTGATGCGTGTGATGGTGCGCCGCCGTCACGGGTGAATATGGGCGATGTGATCCGTGTGATCACCCAACCCGACCCGTTGCGGGTGCGCAGTGCGCCGCGGACGGGTGAAATTTTGACCACGCTGACCAACGGCACGACCCTGCCGATTGTGGGCGGACCGAATTGTGCGGGTAACTTCACATGGTGGCAGGTGACGTTGAATGATGGGCGTACCGGTTGGGTGGCAGAAGGTGACCAGACCGAATATTATGTTGAGGTCGAATCCGCCGCGACCCGTATTCCCGTAGAGGTGACGGATGCGGAGGGCAATGCGCTGGCACCCGGCGTTTATTTCTTGCGCGCCGCAGCACAGGAAATTTCCTATCAGCGTGAACATGTGTTGATCGTCGGCACCGCCAACTTGACTATGAAGATCGATACCGATTCGGTCTTGGTGTGGGCGACCGATGCCACGACTGGGGCGTCCTTGGCGAATCTGCCGGTCACGGTTTATGGCGCGAATCTGAACCCGCTGGCGTCGGGTGTGACAGGGGCGGATGGGCTGCTCCAAACTGACATTCCTCGGTTGGAGAATTTATATCAGTCTGTGGTCGCTGTCGCCAACGGTGCCGATCACTTTGGTGTCAGCGCTACGGAATGGTCCAGCGGCATTGAAGGCTATAGCTTCGGCTATTCGACCGAAGCCTACCCTGCGCCATACACAACTTATGTGTACACCGACCGTCCGGTCTACCGCCCCGGTCAACCAGTGTACTATCGAGGGGTTTTGCGCCTCAAGGATGATGTGACCTACACGGTGCCGCCCCTGAATACGCTGACCGTGCGCATCTTCGACCCCGAAAACAATATCGTCGGTCAAGAACAGGTCACGGTGACGCCCGACGGCACCTTTAGCGCTCAGTTTGATATCGCCGCCGATGCCGCGCTGGGCTACTACCGGATTGATCCGGTGCTGCCCGAAGATGACCCCGAAAATCTCTATGACTTTCAAGGGGTGGTGCAGTTTGGCGTCGCTGAATATCGCTTGCCGGAGTTCCAAGTCACGGTGACGCCGGATGCCGACGAAGTAGCGGTGGGTGACACCATCAGCGTGACCATAGATAGCCGCTACTATTTCGGCGGGGTCGTCAATGGGGCAACAGTCAGTTATAGCGTGATCGCTGCGCCTTCGGGGTTCAATTATGAAGGTGCGGGCAACTACAACTTTATCGATTACGACGCCGATGGATCGCCGAGTGAGTTTTACAGTGCGGTCGGCGGGCTGATCACCAGTGGCGAAGGGGTGACCGACGAACGCGGGCAACTGGTCGTTACCTTCGCCGCCGATTTGGGCGAAGCGCGCCAAAGCCTCGAATTCACGCTCGAAGCCACTGTCACCGACGAAAGCGGGCAAGCCGTCAGCGGCAGAACGCCCATCATCGTACATCAGGGGGCGCTGTATATCGGCGTCGCCCCCGAAGAATATGTCGGCACGGCGGATGCCGAAAACACCTTCAATCTGATCGCGGTCGATTGGCAAGGACAACCCATTGCCGAACAAGCCATTGACCTCGAATTTGTGGAACGGCGTTGGTCATCGGTGCAAGAACGCGATGCCGAAGGACGCACGACATGGACGTATGAGGTCGAAGAGATCCCCGTCGCGACCAGCACCGTCACTACTGATGTCAACGGACGCGCGGTTGCGGTGTTCACCCCCCCGACGGGCGGTGTCTATAAATTGAAAGCGACCGCCCGCGACAGCGCCGGACGCGAGGTCATCAGCGCCACCACGACATGGGTCAGCGATGGCGCTTACGTGCCTTGGCGGATGCAAAACAGCAACCGTATCGACTTGATCGCCGACAAGACCGATTATGTCATCGGCGATACGGCAGAAATCTTGATCGCCTCGCCGTTTCAAGGCGCGACCGAAGCTCTGGTCACGGTCGAACGCGGCGATATCCTATACACCGAACGCTTGACGCTGACCACCAACTCGACTGTTTACCGCTTGCCGATCTTGCCAGAATACGCGCCCAATGCCTATATCAGCGTGCTGATCGTCAAGGGGGTGGATGAGACGAATCCGGTGGCGGCGTTCCGTATGGGGATGGTTGGCTTTAATGTGGAGCTGGATCGCCGCGTCATCGCGCTGGCGATTGTGCCCGATACCGAACAAGCCGGTCCCGGCGATACCGTCACCTACACCGTCACCGCGACTGATTATCAAGGCGCACCCGTGCAAGGCGAGATTGGCGTCGCTTTGACCGACCTTGCCAGCTTGAGCATCGCCGACGCCAACCAGATCGATATCTTGAGCTATTTCTATGGCTTGCAATCTTTGGGCGTGCGGACTTCCACCGCGCTGACCATCAACGTCGATCAACTGACGCAAGAGACGCTCGACACCATCAAGGGCGGTGGCGGCGGCTTTGGCGAGGGCGGCATTTTCGATATTCGCGAGGACTTCGTGGACACCGCCTATTGGAATGGCAGCGTCACTACCGATGCGAACGGCGTCGCGACTTTTAGCGTGATATTGCCCGATAACTTGACGACTTGGCGGTTGGATGCCCGCGCTATCGGCACCTCGGCAGGGGCACCGGGCTTGCTGGTGGGTAGCGCCACCCAAGACTTGCTGAGTACCAAGCCGCTCTTGATCCGTCCCGTGACGCCGCGCTTCTTCGTGGTGGGGGATGAGGTTTCGCTGGCGGCGGTCGTCAACAACAATACCGCGACCGACCTGATCGTCGATGTGACGCTGAGTTCAGTAGCGGGCGTGACCTTCCTTGATGAGCGGGGCGGGCAGCAAACGCTCAATATTCCGGCAGGTGGTCGTCAGCGGGTGGACTTCCCCGTGCGTCTTGATTTGGTCACGCCGGAGCAAACGGGGGTCGATCTATTGTTTACGGCGGTCGATACGACGGGTACCTATGCCGATGCCAGCGTGCCCGTGTTGGGCGACGAAGGCGTGATCCCGCTCCTTCGTTACGAAGTGCCGGAAACGGTCGGCACAGCGGGGATGATCAGCGCGGCGGATAGCCGCACCGAAGGGATCGTCTTGCCGACCGATTTGCCCATCACCACTGGTGAATTGCGCGTCGAGTTAGAACCGTCCTTGGCGGTCACAACGGTGGATGCCCTCGACTATTTAGAGAACTTCCCCTATCAGTGCATCGAGCAGACGGTCAGCCGCTTCTTGCCCAACATCATGACCACGCGCGCCTTGCAAAGACTCGGCATTGACGACCCGACGCTGATCGCTAACTTGAATCGATCCGTTGACTTTGCGATGCAGCCCTTGTATGCCCAACAAAAACCAGATGGCGGGTGGGGCTGGTATGTGCAAGACCCCAGCAACCCCCTGACGACGGCATATGCGCTTATCGGTTTAAGTGAAGCGCAAAATAATGGCTTTGCCGTCAGCGCCGATGTGATCAGCGCTGCTCAGAACTTCTTGCGGGGCAGCTTCATTACGCCGTCGGTCAATACCCCCATGTGGCAGATCAACCGCCAAGCCTTTGTGTTGTATGCGCTGGCACGGTCGGGCGTGGGCGATGTAGCGCGCACGGCGACCCTATTTGAAAATCGCGAACGGCTGGCGTATTACGGGCGGGCACTGTTGGCGCTCACTTTTGACGCGCTTGATCCGGCGGACACCCGTGCCGATACCTTGCTGAGCGATTTGGTCAACGCCGCGACCTTAAGCGCGTCGGGGGCGTCGTGGACAGAAGCGGAGACGGATTTCTATAACTGGAATACCGACACCCGCACTACGGCATTGGCGCTTGCCGCCTTCTTAAAGATCACGCCCGACAATGAGTTGATCCCCAACATCGTGCGCTATCTCGTCAGCCAACGCACCGCCGATGCGTGGGAGACCACGCAAGAGACGGCATGGTCGGTGATGGCGCTTACCGATTATATGGTCGCCACCAATGATATCTCGCCACAGTACGACTACAGCGTAACGCTTAACGGCGGTGTGCTGTTGAACAACAGCATCACCCCCGACGACGTCCGCACGTCTGAACGTTTGACTGTTGCGGTGGCTGATTTGCTGCGCGATCAAGTCAACATGCTGGTGTTGGATCGCTCGGCAGGGACGGGCAACCTGTACTACCGCGCCTTCTTGGAGGCGTCGCTGCCGGTGCCGCTGGTCGAAGCGGTGGACAATGGCGTGATCGTTTCTCGCCGTTATGTGCTCAACGGCGAGACGGTGACGGCGGCGACAGTGGGCGAAAATGTCGAGGTGCGCCTGACGATCATCGCCCCGACCGATTTGCACTATGTCTTGGTGCAAGACCCGATCCCAGCGGGCACGGATGCCGTAGATCCCAATTTGAACACCAGCCAACAGGTAGGCACCCAGCCGGAGATCAATCTGGCGGATCCGCTTAGCCAAGGGTGGGGCTGGTGGTATTTCAGCAATATCGAATTCCGTGATGAGCAGGTGGCGCTTAGCGCCGAATACCTGCCCGCCGGCACCTATGAATTCGTCTACACGATCCGCGCCGGATTGCCGGGGGTCTACAATGTGATCCCGCCGACGGCGCAAGAATTCTACTTCCCGGACGTGTATGGACGGGGCGCGGGCAGCACCTTTACGATCACCGCCGCGCCGTAAGGTTTGTTTAAGGCTGTAAGTGTTCAAGATGCGCTGATGGGTTGATGCCCCTCAGCGCATTTTTGTCACGATTTCCCTACAAAAAATACAACTTGTAATATTTTTTGTTACTACTCAGGTATAGAAACAGAAAAAATAGAAAAGTAGGCACGAAAGCGCGAATATAAATAGGAAAATACCCCTTGAAACGTGGATGTAGGGGTGGATTAGGCGCTTGTCGATCGTTCGTTAACATGAAAGTTCCCGCGCTAAATATCCACCCATTTGCCGCCAACGGTCATTTCCGCCTTTATTACCGACCGTTTTTCAGCCTGAGCAGTTACTATTTTTTAGAGTCAGTGCTACAATTGCGTTTAATATTACAGTTAATTGGCGGAGACGCCAATCTAATCATCGAAAGTAAGCGAAATCATGGTTCAGACTCAAGGCACTCACGCCATTGTTATTGGCGGCAGTATGGCAGGTTTACTGGCAGCGCGTGCGCTTGCCGATCACTTCACCCGCGTGACCATCGTTGAGCGCGATTCTATCTTGGGGACACCCGAACCCCGCAAAGGGGTTCCGCAAGGCAATCATGTCCACGCCTTGCTAAAAAGTGGGGAACATATCCTAGAAGATTTTTTCCCCGGTCTCCGTGCCGACCTGATCGCCGACGGCTCGCAAGTCATTGACTTTGCGCAAGATATTTTGTGGTATCACCACGATGTTTGGAAGAAACGGTACAGCAACGGCATGACGCTGCTGCTCCAAACTCGCCCCGCATTGGAAGCGCAGATCGCCCAACGGGTGCAAACTCTTAGCAATATCACATGGCGCAATGGGTGGTCTCTGCAAGATATCATCACCACCGCCGATCACAGCCGCGTGACCGCCGTCACTCTGCAAGATCACGCGGGGCGCACCGAAACCTTGACGGCTGACCTGATCGTCGATGCGTCTGGTCGGAGTTCCAAAACCCCACAATGGTTGGAAGCACACCAGTATGCTGCCCCCACCGAGACCAACGTCCGTATCAACTTGACGTATACGAGTCGATTCTTCGCGCGTCCGGCGGATTTTCAAGGGGATTGGAAACTGTTGATCGTTAACGCGGGGGGTCCGCATGATGTGCGGGGGGGCTTGGTCTTCGCGCTCGATCAGAATCGCTGGATGGTGACATTAGAAGGGTACTCCGGCGAAACTATGCCCCAAACAGATGCTGAATTTCTCGAATTTGCACGGTCGTTGGCACAACCGGAGATCTACGAGGCGATTCGCGATGCTCAGCCGATTTCAGAAATAAAGACGTTCCGTTATCCTGCCGAGCAGCGTCGTCATTACGAGCGTTTGGAGCGCTTCCCCGATGGCTTGATCGTGATGGGCGATGCCTTCACCAGTTTTGATCCGGTCTTTGGGCAGGGGATGACCTCCGCCGCCAAGCAAGCCGCTCTCCTTGCGCAGTTGCTAGAACAAAATTCGTCGACCGAAGTCGGGTTCTCGGTGAAATTCCATCGGGCGGTCGGCAAGATGGTGGCGACGCCGTGGCTCCTTGCCACCAGTGAAGATTTGCGCTTCCCTAAAACCGAAGCGGCGCGCCCGTTCTGGATGCCGATCATGCAGTGGTATACCCTCAATATGTTTCGGTTGAGCAGCACCGACGAGCAGACGCACCGCGCGTTTTCGCTGGTGATGAATCTGTTGGCAGAACCGGTGATCTTGTTCCATCCAGCGATTATCGCGAAGGTCATGGGGCAAGCTTTTACCCGCATCGATAGCCATCCGTCCGCCCCTCGCGCTTATACCCATTCCAAGCACAGCACTAGTGAGGTTATCAGCGCCGCGCCGTGAGGGATTGTGCAAGAGTCACAAACCTAGAACCGACGGGCGATCTTTTTCATCGCCCGTCGGCGATTTCGCAGTACAATGAATCGATGGACGAATTTTATCGATCAGACCTGAAGGATTTTGCACGGCACGGCGTCTTGGATGCGTATGAGCTGACCGACGAGGATATCGCGCACCTGTTAGAGGTGTGGCGCTGGTCGGTGTGGACGGAACGCGACGATGTGTCGGACGAAGTGCGGGCTGCGCTGGCGACGCTTCAGCGGCATCTTGCCAATAACCACAATATAGAAGTGGAATACAACACCGCTATGCTCTTGAAAGAGACGGCGGAACCGCTGTTGTATCTGCGCGTTTTGCGTGATTTCCCCGATGCTATTTTGTATTTTATCTGTCACCCGTTGCGCTACCTGCGCGCGGTGTGGCATTCGCACCGTGCCAATGTGCCGCCCCAACGCAATACCAATGGCGACCCCCTCGGCTATCCGGTGGAACGAATGCCCGGCAAGCTCCGTGCGCCCGATCTGCTGCGCCGTCATTATTGGCACCGCGTGTCGTCGTACACGTTTGCCGAGCGAAAACGCCTCGATTATTGGTGGTGAGCTGTAGGATCGGGATTGTTGAGTCTGTTGCAAAAGTCGGACACCCCGTTGGGTGTCGTGTACACTTCGTGTTCCTGCAAACTACGCCATTGTAGGGACGCGCAACGGCATTTTGTTGAAAAAGACGGGCACCTTGTTGAAAAAGACGGGCAACCACATTGGGTTGCCCGTCGATTGCTAACCCTTTTGCAACAGACTCATTCCGAACTCATTGGCGTGAAGCTCGTGCCTCGCCTGTTGACGGCAGCTATGATGAAGTGATCGGGTGCTGACTAGGCAGCCATGGGGATAGTTTTGGCGAAAACGTCAAGAATAACGATATCGGTGATGGTGATGCTGGTGCCCTGCGCTAGGCTGTGGTTTTATAGGGCATGTCCCTACTCTAGCGCCGCCAATGTCCCATAGACATCAATATCGCAGGGCACCAACGCCAACGCATCATGCAGCAGCTTCGCCACCGCGTGAATCCGTTCTTGGGGATCGACGATGAAGGGGGTTATTTGGAAACGGGCGACCAGTTCCGGCGGGGCAAAGGTGCGCGCCGTCGTCAGCGTCCATTTGCGGGTGGGCATCCATTGACGATGAGCGGCATAGACCACTTGAATGGCGGCGTCTAAATCTGTGACCAACCGTTCTACGGCGGAGATCGTCTCTCCCCGTGCGGCAAGCGCCAACGTGGTTTGCACATGCCCCCGTTTGATGTGGGCGACGGCGCGTTGAATGCTCGCCCGTTGTACTGTGTCGGGGTAGGCGCGCAACCGGATTTGTCGGGTACTGACCGCGCCACTATCACGCAAAGGCACGCCGTTCAAAATGAGAGTCGCCAAAAAGGTGACGCTTCGGTCCGTGACGGTGCCCGACAGCAAGCGGTCACAGGTGGCGTCTAAGGCGGCGTAGGTCTGCCAGCCGAACTCAACCGGCACCCCTTCGTAAACACCCCCGATCCAGTACGAGTCATCATCACGGGCGGCAGTCTCGATATCCAGATCGCGCACGCCCAGCGTCATCAGCCATGCGGTGCGCTCGTCGAAGGGGGGCAGGGTCTCGCTCCACAGGTTTAACTCCAAGTCGGAGTCGTCGGTCGCCCAACCGCGCGCCGAGGAACCCGTGAGGGCGATATCGGCGGCGAGTGTCGGCGGACACGTCGCGGCGATTTGACTAGCGAGTTGATAGCGGTGGTGGCTGGCAGGGGTCGCGTTTTCGGGCAGCATGGGAATATTCTCCTAGATTATTTTTTGAAGTCGGCGCTAGTGCGTTCGATGATGACCATCACATCATCGGTGAAGCGCAGGGCATGGGGCTTATGCACTGTCACCCGTAAATGTTCGACGCCACAGTCGAGAATCGCCACCCGCGCAATCGAGACTGCCAACGCTTCTAACGTGTTGTACGACGACGCCTCGACATGAGCGATCACGGCTTTGTTGACGGTTTTGTAATTCAAAATATCGTCGGGGTTATCGGTTTCACCGCCCAAAGACAAATCGGTGAACAAGTCCATCGAGATGACGACATCTTGTTTATTCTTGCGTTCTTCGGGATTAAAGCCAATGATGCAGCGTAATCGCAACGATTCGATGCGGATCTGATCCATGGTGGTGCCTCTCGTATTTACTTATCGCGTCATTTTCCCCCCATTGCATGGGCACCGCAAGGCGCGCTTAGGATGTTCTCAAAAATCTTTCGCGCCTGTGCGGGCGGTTGTTCATCTGGCAGTCATCAAGTGATGCTAGGCTAAAGGGACTAATCACAGTTCACCCGAAAGCCATTGCCCATGCGAATCTTGATGTTTTCGATCACGCCGCTGTTCCCCAAGCACGATATGGGCGGCGGACAGAAGCACCTGCGCACAATCGCACTGCACCTTGCCGAACAGGGGCATCAGATCACCCTCGTTTGCACCCGTCGCGAGGATACCCATACCCCGTTTTGGTGGCACCCCAATGCTGAGGTGCTGCCGATTTTGCGTTTCAAACAGCCGTTCCCTGCACCCTACGACACCGGCGCGCACAACCTCGCCACCATCATCCAAGATGTAGCAGAACTGATGGCGCGCGCCGATGTCTTTTACATCCATGACGGCGAATTCACCTTCCCTTTTGTGTATCAAGGCACACCGACCGTGATCGGGTTGCGGGATAATGTCTATCCAGAGACGATTCAGGGGATGTTTCACTTTAGTACCGATAGGCTGATCGTGATTTCGGAATATGCGCGGGCGTTTGTTTTGCAAACCGCGGGACGCTTTTATGCCGACCTGCCCGCCCGCCTGACGGTCATCCGCAACAGCATCGACTGGTCACGGTTTCAGCCGACCGCGCCGCGCCGCATCCTCGACTTAATCCCCAACATCGACCCAGCGCAACACGCCATCATCTTGCATCCGCACCGCCCCGAAGAGAGCAAGGGCATGTGGGAGACGATTGAAGTCGCGGATCGGCTGGTGCATCAGTACGGCATCACCAATGTGCGGGTATTGACTCCACGCTGGTTGTTTGCGGATCAAGACGAAGGGGTGCGCGATTTTTACGCCCGCGTGGACGCCCGCCTCGCCGAACGCGGCTTGACCGATCATTTTGTGTTTCACCCGTGGGTACCCGTTGACTTGTTGCCGGAATATTATAGTTTGGGGGCGGTGATGTTTTCATTGGGGCACTTTGTCGAGTCGTTTGGTAATGCCGTGTATGAGTCGCTCGGTTGTGGCACGCCGTCGCGGGTGGCGCGGGTATCTACGCATCGCGAGTTGCTGCCAGAGGCGCTAATCGACAAGGTGGATTATGGCGATCACGAGACCGCTGCTCAGATCGCCGCCGGAATTTTACGCGATCACCGTAGAACATCACCGGAGACGATGGCATATCTGCACGAACACTTCAGCATCACCGCTCAACTGGAGGGCTATGCCCGCGTGATCACGTCGGCACAGGGGGCACAACCGCTCGCCTTCCATGCCGCGCCTTTGGATGAGACCACACGCTATGTCCTGCCGATCTGGTGTTATCGCTCGCCCATGCGGGGCATCTATCACGATTTTCGCGTGGATTATCTGCGTGATGCGGCGCTGGAGGCGTTGGTTGCGGCGCTACCGGAGGGGTTTACCGTCGGGGAGGCGGTCACGGTTGGGGCGACGAGCGCTCAGGTCACCCACTGGTACCGCGAAGGGTATCTGGTGCCGAGGCTTGCTGTATAACCGCCCCCGGCAGGGTGATCGTGAAAGTCGTTCCTACCGTTTCGGTGCTATCGACGGCGATCATGCCGCCATGTTGGTGGATGATGGTTTGGACGATGGATAAGCCGAGTCCGCTGCCTTCTTGGGCGCGATGGTGCGGCAGATCGACGCGATAGAAGGGCTTAAATAGATTCGGTAGCGCAGTGGCGGGGATACCGATGCCGGTATCTTGCAGCGTCAAAATCAGGTCTGACTCCGCGCCGACAGCGGCACCGATGGTGATCTTCCCTCCAGCAGGCGTGTATTTGATAGCGTTGCTCAAGAGGTTGTCGAACACTTGCCGTATCCGGCGCTGGTCAAAACGCACATAGAGGAAGGGGCAGACGAAGATCACTTGAATATCTTTGTGCGCCGCAAGGGTCTCTTGATCGCTGATGCGCTGCTGGATGAAATCGGGGAGGACGACGGTTTCCTCCAGCAAACTGTGACCAATTTCGAGCTGTGCCTTATCCAGTAGTTGATGGATCAGGTCGCGCATCCGTAACGTCTCGGTGATTATCCGTTGTGTCAGCGATTGAACGCGCTCATCGCTGGTCTTGGTGAGCCGTTGTAACATTTGTCCATTGAGCAAGAGACTGCTTAAGGGGCTTTTTAAGTCGTGCGAAGCGGTGTTGATGATCTCATCTTTGAGGCGGTTGAGGCGCTCAAACGCCTCCTGATCACTGGCTCGCCGTTCGCGCTCGCGCGTGAGTTCTGTTTGTATGCGGTCGGTGTCATAGGCGATTTTGAGCTTTTCGACGGCGGTGCGGCTTTGTTCATTGAGCAAGGTATATTCGATTTCATGATAGGCTTTATAGTGCGTCAAGGCACGCTCAAAATCCCCTTGTTTCTCGGCAATGAGCGCCAATTGCTCGTGGCATTCGTAGATCCATTTTCGGTAGCCAAAGGTTTCCGAAAGTTGCAACGCTTGGGTGATGGCTTCCTGTGCCTTGTCAAAATCGGCGATGTCCACATACACACAACCGAGGTTGAGCAGCGTGTGGGCTTCCAACGAGCCATAGCCATAGCTGCGGATCATGTGCAGGCGCAAGGTGTGATATTCAAGCGCTTGCGCATAATTGTTGAGATAGCGCTCGATGATCGCGAGATTGCCTAAAACCAAAATTTCGCTGTAGATATCCTCGCTTTGGCGGCTCAGGTCTAGACTTTGTAGGGCGTGGCTTAAGGCTTCGGGATAGCGTTTCATGTATTGATAGCTGACACACAAGTTATTCAACAACACGGCTTGGCGCTTGACTTCGCCTAAACGAACGTAAATGGACAAACTGAGTTGATAATGATCGAGTGATTTTTGGAGGGCGTCCCCATTCGTCTCCAAGATCATGCTATAGATGGCACCCAGACTGTTGTGGGCTTCGGCTTGCGCCTTTAAATCATCGCTGATTTCCGCTAATTGCAGATGATGCAGGGCGAATTCCATCGCGCGTGGATAATCCCCTAAGCCATAATAATTCCACGTTAAAATGTAAAAACAACTAGCGACGAAGGGGGACAGTTGCAATTCTTGAAACAGGGTCAGCGCGTGGTTAACATCGCGGAGCGAATCGCGATACTGTCCCTGTCGTTCTTCGCTAGAAGCGAGGGTCAGCAAAGCTTCTGCCCACCCGCGCAGATAACGTGGGGTGGTTTGTTGGGCGAGCGTGGCAGCCTCCAGTGCCAATGTGTAGGCGACATCGACATCCGTGTGCGCCCGCGCGCGGGTATTTAATTCGTCTATCTGGGCGTGCCCAACGGTCAAAAGAGGTGGATTTTGGGACATGGCAAGTTCTGCTCTTTTCAACGTTGATGATTTGGACGGCACGGGGTGCTGCAAATTCAATTCGCTTTTATTATTGTAACAATTTTATCGGACAAGTGAACCATTGATACGTTTTGCAAGCATGGATCCCCCTACGAGGCAAAGCATCCTTTTTTGCCATATCCACGACACATTGACGTAGTAGAATAGAGCGTATCGATTGTTCATCAAGAAAGACAGCCGCATGAAAAAACGATTTTCTCTGTTGTTTATCACCTTAATAGCGTCCTTGTGGATGGGGACGACCCTCGTAAGCGCCCAAGACGACTTTCGGGCATTGTTGGCATCGCTACCGCAAGGACGCCAAGCGGATGGCGGTTTCGTGATCGGTGACCCCAGCGCGCCGATCACGATTGTAGAATTTGCGGATTTTGCGTGCCCACATTGCCAAACTTATCGTGAGGTCACGCAGCAAGTGATCGAGCAATATGTGGCGACGGGGCAAGCGCGCTTCGAGTTTCGCACCTTCCCCACAGCGGGCGGACGACGCACGATTTATGCGGCGGTGGTGGCGGAATGCGCCGATGTCATGGTGGCGGGTGGCTTTTGGCAAGCCCACGAGTTGTTGTATGAATATGCCCAGACAGGGCGGTATCAAGACCCCTTGGGCAAGTTGATCGCCACTGAACTGGGGGCTGATTACCTGTCGATGCTCGGTTGTATGTGGCGCGGCAACCAAATTTTGACCGATTACGAACTGGCGACAACACTGGGTGTCTCGGGGACGCCAGCGGTCGCGGTGCGCTATGACGATGGCGATCTCGCGTTCATTACCCACGAGGGGACGACGTATGATCGCGGCAGTGTGCCGATTGAAGTCCTGTCCGCCGTGATCGAAGCGGCGAATCAATAAAACTCGTGCGCGATTCCGGCGTGGTGTTCATTTTACACCCGCCGGAGCGCCTTGAATCGCTAACTGCGCGATTGATACCCCCGCACGTCGTCATCGGCATACTTCGCGGGGTCGGCGGCATCGGTGACGACAGGAATGTTGCCGGTCGTCGCGCCGGGGGCTGGCATCTCTGGCAGGTCGGGGGGCAAATGAGGTGTGTCTTCGGGAAAAGTTTGGGGCGCATCCAAGGGTTCGATACGCGGCATGGAGCCAGTGCGAGTGATAGCACGAGTGGTCGGACGTGGAGCCATTGGGTTATCCCCCCTATAGGAACAATCCATCCCTAATCAAGACGCTTATTATGCCTCATTTTTGAAATTTTAGGGGTTTTGAATCACCCCTAAAATTTGGGTAAAACCATCGCTTTCCGCAGCCCATCCCAACGATCCGTTGGGGGTCGCCACTTTCCACCACAACAGCGTTTCCGCCCGTACCGGTCCCTCCACAATGGCGATAGTATCCCCAAAATTTAAGCGCAAGATCACCGCCGCGTTGACCGACGGTTCGGTGCGTAGATTTGCCCCCGCCACCGCGATGATCTGCAAGGTTTGCCCAACGGCGATGCCGACGCGCGAAGGTACGGTTGGCGTCGGCGATGCCACGATATCGGCTGTGGTGGGGGGCGCATCCGTCACCCATTCGACCGCCAACGCCCCCGCCACTGATGCTGTGATCTCGCGGACTGTGCCATTGACCTCCGCCACATAAAAGCGGCGCGGGATGTTGAAATCGGGGACCGGGCGGGTGACCACCAGCACGGCACGGCGATCGGGACTCCACGAGAGGCGCTCGGCGGGCGCTTCGCCGATATAAGGCGTGAGCGCAGCCCCATCTTGATCATAAAGCCGGAGCGGGCGATCCCCACCATCGGGGGAGCCAAGCATGACGATCCGCCCATTCGGTTGTTGGATAGCGGATTGCGTCCACGCTAAGCCGATCTCGTTGGCGCGGCGGATGAAATCGGGCGTCCCGTCTTGGCGAATGATGCCGATCATCGGCTGCCCATCCAAGCCGCGCCCACTGACGACGATGCGCCCATCAAAGCTCCATGTCGCATCATCATAGCGATAGACGCGCGGCATCCGATTGGGATCGCTGTTGGGGGTGACCAGCATATAGGCGCGTCGTCCTTCTTCGGGCAAATCGACGTTGATCAGCAGGGTATCACTGCCCGCGCTCCATGCTAAATCGAGGCTGTTGTAGACGAACGGTCCGCCTGTGCGATCCACCGCGCACAGGGGTGCGACGACGGGCGGGCATTCGCGCAAAACTTGGCGGGATGCGCCATCTGGGTACATCAGCCAAATGCCATCATTGAGCGAGTCGTTTTGCGTGGCGGTGTCACTTTCGGTGTCGATGCGATATGCCAAGATGCTGCCATTGGGGGCATAAGCCACTTGGACGACGAGGGCGTTGTTGGCTTCGGCATTGCCCGGCTCAAAGGATGAGAAGGGCGATGATTCTGGGCGGGAGGGGCTGCCGCCACTGGCAAGATCGCGCACGAGGTAGAGGACGCCGCGCGGATCGACCATCGCGACTTGATTGGGGTCAGCGGGATTGCGGGCAAAGCGCACCGCGCCGCCGCCATAGGGCAAGGCGAAGCCACTGCCGAGGATTCCCCCGCCGCTGGTGGTACTCAATGCGAATGCCCGCGTCAAAGGATTAGCAGGGACATTGAGCGGGATCGGCGCGATCAACGGCAGGGCGGTGGGGGTTTCGGCGGGCGTGGTGGGGGCGATGAACGCCGTCAGGTTATTGGGGATGGCGGTGCGCTCGCCAATGGGCGCGATCTCACCGAGAGCGGGCGTGCCCGGTACGGCGGTGCCGGTGCCTTCGACGATGATGAAGATCGTAGGCGGCACCTCTTGGATGAGCGGCGTGGCACTGGGCGCGGCGACGGTGATGAAAACCGTCGGCGGGACTCGTAAAGGGGTCTGCGGTAGTGGCAAGGGTGAGGGGCGGGGTAGGGGCGTGAGCGTGGGCGGCGGTGGGGGACGAGGCGGCGTTAAGGTGGGCGGAATCGATGTCAGGCTCGGTATCGCGGTGAGGCTCGGTAGCGCGGTGGCGCTGATCGTGATCGTCGCAGTCGGGGTTTGAGAATCGGTCGGTGCAGGCGTGCTAGACGGGATGATCGGCAACGGCGTGGGCGAGGGCGGGACGGTGGCTGTTGGGGGTACGCTGGCGGTCAGGCTAGGGGTGATCGTCAAGGTAAGCGTCGGCGAGAGCGTGATCGTTAACGTGGTAGTGGGCGTCAGCGTCAAGGATGCTGTGACCGTCGGCGTTGGGGTCAAGGTTGAGCTTGGGGTGATGGTCAGCGTCAGGCTGGGCGTTCGGGTGGCAGTCTGGGTTGTGGTTGCGGTGAAGGTAGGCGTCAGGCTGGACGTGTTCGTTTGAGTCGGTGTGTTGCTGGGCGGCGGCGTCCCAGTGGGCGTGACCGAGGGCGTTAGGGTGCTGGTCAGTGACGGCGTGGTGGTGGCAGTGTGGGTGAGGGTGGCGGTCAGGCTAGGCGTGAGGGTATGGGTCGTCGTGTCAGTTGCCGTTTGGGTCAAGGTGACGCTGCTGGTCACGGTTGCCGTTTGCGTTTGGGTCGGGCTAGGGGTCGTCGTGGCGCTGCTGGTCACGGTGGCGGTAGGGGTGGATTCTAGCAGGGCAGTGGGGGTCTCGGCGACGGTCACGGTGATCAGTACCGTTGGTGTCACTTGCGGTACCGCGAAATTGCAGGCGCTCACCATCACGGCAAGGCATCCCCATAACAAGAACCGCCCCATGAGCGTAAGCCGCGTTTGTGTCGTCATACCCCGATTTCCCTTGTGTTGCCGTTTTGCTGTGCGCCGCCCCATCCTGACTCCTATTATAGCGAGGGATGGGGCGGGTTGGTCAGCGAGCAACGGGCGCTTCACACACGATGACCCGCCGTTATGACTCTAAGACGGGGATCGTGACGCCGCCGCTGTTGCGCAAGATGCCGCGTATTGCTTGCACCCAACCTTCGACCGTCGCGCCGCCACAGGTAGCGCGAATCTTGAAGTAGGTGGGGTCGGCGCTGAAATTTTGGGCGACGACTTGATAGAAACGGTTGCCCGCCACGCTGCAAATTACCTCGCCGGCTGGCGACAGGATGTCGTAGATCGGGGCGGCATAGCCGATGTACAGGGCGGGCGACAAAATGGTGCCGTCTACGTCGGCAATCGGCGTGCCGCGCAAGTCGCCACGCACGACCACAAATTCATCCGTGACCCAGCCCTTATAGCCGCCGACTTCAACATTCCACCAGGGGCGTTCTTCGCGTCCGTTGTAGCCGCGCACGATCAGCCGTGTGCCGCCGTCGAGGATGGCAATCGGCGAATAACGGGCACGGTCGCCAGTGCGCAAGAAGAGGTTGTCGGTGTTGACGATCAAATAACCGGACAAGCCTTCGATGGCGCTGGCGGGATTTACCGGACGGGGGAGCTCGGCATTGGGGTCGTATTCTTGGGCGAAGGCGGCTGTGCCAAAGGCGAACAGCGACACGGTGAGGACAACACTAAAAAAGAATCGGGACAGACGCATTATGGAACGCTCCTGTGGGTATGCTAGATTTGCTCTCTATTGTTACTCACTTTGAGGAGTTGCGCCATTAACGTCTTGGGGAAGCCGTTAGAGTCCATCTCTCACGACGCTGCACACCGAAAACTGGCGAACAAGTCATTGCCGACGGGGGTGTACCAACTGCGATTGGCAGCCCGCAAAAATTGCGCGCTAAATTCCCACGAACCACCCCGCAAGACGCGATAATCGGTGCGCTGCTGGCTGTTTTCGCGCCCGTCCGCCGCGTCATACGGATAGGGGTGATACAACGAACTCACCCATTCGAGGACGTTGCCGCCCAGATCGAGTGCCCCCACCCATGATGCGCCTTGAGGATGCGTGCCGACGGGTGCGGTTTGGTCTCCGGCATTCCCCGACCAGACGGCATACCCGCTCACCCATGTGTTGCCCCACGGATAGGCTAACGAGTCGGGTCCGCGCGCTGCGTACTCCCATTCGGACTCGGTCGGTAAGCGTGCGCCGCGCAATTCGCAAAAGGTATGCGCCTCAAACCACGAACTATTTTCGACCGGATGCTGCGCTCCCACAAAGGTATGGGGGCGCGCTTGCACCCCACCCCACCGGGCAAACTGCGCTTGGGTCACTTCGGTTTGATCGATCCAGAAGGGCTGCTCAAAGCATTGTCTGTGAACGGGTTGCTCATCGGTTTCGCCCGTATCGCTGCCCATCATGAAGCATCCTGCGGGGACGAGTGCCATGATCACGCCACCACTATCGCGGGTGACGGGTATCCATGCAGCGTTGGTCAGGATGGGGGTGGGGTAGGGGGGCGATGTCGGCGGCACAGGTGGCTGTGTTGTGGTCGCGACGAGGAACACCATGCCCCCGACCGCCGCCATAAGGAAGAGGATAGCGGCGATTACGGGTGCTTGGTAGCCCTGCTTAAAAAAGGGAAAACGTCGTCCGCGCACAGATCGGATCAGTCCCCGCGCATGATCTCTTCTAAGGCGGCGGCATCGCGGCGCAGATTACGATAGCGCAGCGTGAGCGAGCCTAAAAATAGCGCTGTGATCGTGACGACAGCGCCCAGTCCCAAGAAGAGATAATCGGTTGTTTCGGGCATAATCGCTTAACTTTCCATCACTTGAATGCGCAAACTTTCGACGCGCGCCGCCAAAGTTTCTAAACGTAACCGCCACCATATCAGCGTGACGGGGATGAACACGCTCCACACCACCATATTGACGCCCAGGGCTGTGATCATGCTTTCCGTCAAGCCAAAGCCGCCTTGCGCATTTTGGGGGCTGACACCGATCACCGCGGGGTGAATGGTGTCGGGGCGGATGCGGATGATCACCAGCGTGATGATCACGGTGATGAAGGCGAAAATGCCATAGACGGAAGCGAAACGGCGGCGGGTATCGGCGTTTTCGATCCCTTGACGCAGCATCAGATAGGCGGCATAGGTCAGGCACATGATCGCGTCACTGGTCAAGCGCGGATCCCATGTCCACCATGTATTCCAAATGGGGCGTGCCCAGATTGACCCCGTGACAAGGTTGATGAATGCCAACACCAGCCCGACTTCGACACCGGCGAGCGCCAGTTGATCCCATTTGGGATTGCGGGTGATCAAGTAAGCTGCGCCGCCAATCACCGTGCCGCCGAGCGCGATGAAGGCTCCCGCAAATGAGGAGACATGGATGTAGAAAATACGCTGGACATTGCCTTGTTCGATATCGGTGCCCGCAACCACGAGCGCGAAATACAACCCGACCGCGACGGCGATCAGGGTGACGAGGGTGAGCGCGTTCAACAACATGGATGCCCGCACCGACTTGACGGTAGGGGCTGTCGTCACGACTTGTTGATTAGAAATAGCGGTCATGAATTTTACAACTCCGAAACTCAAAATCTCACAAAATCTGTAGAAATCTTAGCATTTCTACATGAAGAAACAAAGGCGGGATTGGGGATCAGGGATTAGGATTTAGGGATTGGGAGGTAGGAAAGGCACAGGTTGTCATTTTGCCACCGCCTTCCTACCGATTTTCAAGACAATCCCCATGGGATCGCGCGTTGATGAGGTTTACCCTTGCTCCCCAACCCCGGCTCTTCCCCCTTATTCCTCCATCACGAAACGAAAGGTCACAAGGCAGAGCGCAAAATAGATGATATCCAGCACCACCAGAATCACGATCCAGTCGCTCCATTGCGCGGCGGGGGCGCGGCTGAGGATGGCATTGGTGGCGCGTACCGCCGCCAGTAGCGAGGGCAACACAATCGGCAGCATGATGATCGGTAACAGCGTTTCGCGCGAGCGGGTTTGCACGGTCATCGCCGCGAGGAGGGTGCCGATCACGGTGACGCCGAACGTCCCCAACAAAATGACGCCGATCACTTCCGGCGTGATCGTCGCGACGTTGTAGAGGATCGTCATCAGCGGCATGAGCGGCAAGGCGACCGCCAGTGTGAAAGCCGTGTTGCCGATCAGTTTGCCGATATAGATGGCGCTGCGGTCGATGGGGGCGATCAAGAGCGCCTCGAAATTACCTTGTTCGCGCTCCATTGCCATGCTGCGGTTTAAGCCCAAGATGCTGGCATACACGACCGTCACCCACAACACCCCGCCGATGGCTTCGGCGCGGGCTTGGCGGTTGAGTTCGAGGGCAAAACTGAAGATCAACACACTGAGCAAGACGAATAGCCCCATTGAGCTGATCAGTTCTCGACTGCGCAGTTCCGCGCGAAAATCTTTGGCGGCGATGGCGAAGGCGGCTTTGAAGAATCCGGTTTTCATGAAAGGGGGAGGCTCGTCTCGGTCGGTTCGCCGCCGATGAGGGCGCGATAGGTCGCCATCAAATCGGTGGGCATGGCACCCTCGTAGCCGATGCGCCCCTTGACCAAGATGACGACTTTATCCGTCAAACGGGCGGCGCGCTCGATCTCGTGGGTGGTTAGCAAAATAATGCGCCCTTCGGCGCGGGCGGTTAAAACGATCTGGTCAAGGATCGCCGCCGCCTCGACATCTAAGCCGGTGTACGGCTCATCCAGCAGCAGCACCGGGGGATCGTGGAGCAGGGCGCGGGCGATAGCGAGGCGTTGCTGCATCCCGCGTGAGAAATTGCGGGTCATGTCGTCGGCGCGCTTCGCCAACCCGACGCGGGCGAGACCCTCCCCAATACGGGCGTCCAGATCGGAAAGATTGTAGAGTTGCCCGAAAAAGCGCAAGTTCTCGCGGGCGCTCAGGTTGTCATAAATTAAGGTGCGGTGGGCGACCAGCCCGATTTGCGCGCGGATGGCGTCGGCTTCGCGCGGCAGAGACCACCCGCCGATGGTGATCGTCCCGCTGGTGGGGGGCGTCAAGCCGGCGATCAGCCGTATCAGCGTTGATTTGCCGCCCCCGTTGACGCCCAACAATGCCACACTTTGCCCGCGTTCGATGTCGAGATCGATCCCCCGCAAGACGGGTTGCATCCCATAGGCTTTGACGAGCTTACGCACTTCGATCAGGGGCATGGAAGACCTATGACCCTTTCGGCTCGGATGAAGTGGTTTGTTGGGCGATCAAGCGCGCCATGCGTGCCTTGAGCGCCGCCCGTTGCACTTGATAGTCTTCACTGCTGATCTTGCCAGCGGCATGTTCGCCGTCCAGTTGCACGACTGCCAATGCCAGCGCGTCAATCTGGGTTTGCTGGGTCTGGTCGGTGGCGGTGGTATCGCGCGCCAAGAAATAAATACCCACCACGATGATCCCCACGATGACGAGTACAGCGCCGACGATCAAGGGCAGGTTATTGCTACTGACCACACCGCTCGTGCGGTCTATTTGTCCGGCTTCGGCACCCGCGCCGCCCACTTCATAGCGCAGCAAGGCATCGGCACCCAACGCCAAGGTGGAGCCATAACTGGCAAAGGTGGTATTGCCGATCCGTTGCGGACCCAATGAGGCAAACTGTTCCCCGCTCACGCGGATGTTTTCGGGGCGTATCAATAGGCGGACATTGCCATTGAGCGCATAATTGAGCGGCTGTTCCATAATCGCGCCGCCGCCATACTGGACGAGGTAGATCACATTGACGAGGTGTTCTTCGCCCGGCAAGACCATCAGCGTATCGATCAGGCTGAAGTCCTCTGGGGCGACAACAAAGCGATTTTCGCCATTGGGCAAGCTGGCGACCACCGCCCCCGGTGGCAAGGACATCACCAGCGAGATCGGGCGTCCGTCTTCGGTCAATTGCGACGAGGTGAAGGCGCGATCTGACGTATTGGTGACGTTGAAGATCTGCGCGATCTCCATGCCATCCCCGATGATGTTGACTTGGGTGACGATACCAGAGATAGAGATGACGGCGGGGTCGTCGGTCAATTCGTAGATCGTGAGCGGGAGTTCGACCAAACCGTCGGCGGCAGCGGCGTCGAGTGCTTCACCACGCAGCAGGTCAGAGGCGAACACGCGCTCGCGATAATTGGTGGTCACGATATAGGCAGCGCCTTGCGCGTGGGGGATACCCTCAAAGACAAAGCTGCCATCTGCGGCGGTCGTGGCGATGGTCTCGGTTTGGTTAAAGTCGGCATCGAAGGCGAAGAGCTTCAATTCTTGGGCGGCGGGCAGGGTGCCGCTGGCGGTGCCGTTCCTCATCTGACCGATGATGCGCACAAACCTTGGGGCGACGAGGGTTGCGTTAGTATCGGCGGTAATGGGCGCGTTTGCCTCTTCGGTCGTGGCAGGATCGACGGGGGCGCGGGTGGGGTTTTGCGCGCTGTTGCGAAAACTCGCCAATTCCGTGATTGTGCGCCCAATAGCATCGCTATCCTGTGCGGCTAGGGTGCGCATATAGCCCACAATGGCGGTGATCTCCTCGGCGGTCAGCTCCCCGCCGTACTCGATGCCGAAGGCGGGCATGATGTTGCCAATGCCTTCATGGATCGAGACGGCTGCTTCGGCATCGGCGATGAACGCCATGCCAGCGGGGTCGCTTAGGTTGCCGGGGTCATCGCTCAATTCGGCGGCTTTGGGTCCATCACCGCGCCCACTCTCGCCGTGACATTCCGCACAGTTGGCGGTGTACAGTTCTTGACCGCGCGTGATGGCGTCGGGGGTGTAATGCAGGGTATAGGTGTACAGCGCCACCGCCCAGCGTTCTTCTGCCGTCAGCGCATCCCGCCACGGCGGCATCAGATTTTCGATGCGCCCATTGGTGATCGTCTTGAACCAGTCGGACGGGGTTTGCACGACGGCGGTGAGGGGGTCTAAGAAGTTGCCGGCATTTTGCACTTGCCCGCTTTGCACGAGTTCGCCATCCCCCCCCCCGCGCTCCCCGTGACAGCGAATGCAGTTGGCGGCATAGAGTTGGGCACCGAGCGCCAAACGAGGCGCGCTGGCGGGGAAGTCCGATTCGATGGGGGCGCTAGTCGCTGGAATGAGGGTCGTCACGATGGGGGGTTCGCTGGTTAAGCCCGAACATCCGGCGAAACCGATGATGCCGCCCAAAACCAGTAGTAAGCCCCATACGCGGTGGGTTGTTCGTCTCATGCAGTTTCCTGTTTAGCTTGTTGAATGGCGATTTCCACTGCTGCTGCGATGGCATGATCAATGGCGCTATCTTCGATGGCGCTGGCGTCGATCAGGGCGCGTTCTTCAAGGGTATCCAATGCCTTCAACGCCTGAATACCGCGTTCCACCCATAAAGCACGGTCGGCGGCATAGAGCGCCGGTTCAATTTTGCCAAGCGCGTGATCTTCGTCAAGGTCGCGCAGATTGGCAAGTACGCGGTCGTAATACACGCCCAACCGTTGCCGCTGGCGGGCGATCAGCGGATCTTCGGGGCGCGCTGGCGGGAGTGGGCGCGCCAACAATGGCATAGCGACCACGACGATCACGCTAATCAGCATGATGAAGAAGAAGATCAATCCGCCGATGCTCATGTCGCCGCCGTTTCTAAAAGTTGATCCAACAGGGCTGTCAGTTCGGTCTCGTTGATCGCCGCAAAGAAGAATTGCGCGACACTGCCGTCAGGGGCGATCACAAAGGTTTCCGGCACGCCGGTGATGCGATACAGGCGCTTGGTGATATCATCACGCGGGTCTTCGGCATTGGCATAGGTGATGCCATAACGCTCGATAAAGGCTTTTGAGTCATCCGGCTCATCAACATGCGTCACGCCGAGGAAGACAACGCGATCCTGATAGCGTTCCGCCAAGCGTTGTAGGGCGGGGGCTTCTTCGTGACAGGGACCGCACCACGACGCCCAAAAATTGAGGACGACGATCTTGCCGCGTTGTTCTGAAAGCGTGAAGACCTCCCCGTCAAAGGTGGTGATCGTGAAATCGGGCGCTAAGCCAGTGGTCGGTTGATCTTGGTTTTGGCGCACGAGGGCGATGCCGATCACCGCGAGGAAGACGACGACGCCCGCCAACAGCATGATCGGACCGCCGCCGAGTCCCCGCTTGGCGCTGGGGTCGGGCTGTTGATCGATCTCGTCGAGGAGGTCGAGTTGGGACATGGGTGGTTTTCCATTCAATTCTCTAAGTCGCGTTCCAGCCGCGCGCGATAATCATTATCGATGGGGTTGGCTGAAATGTCATGCTTGGCATCTGCCGCTATCGGGCTGCGCCGCGCCAGCCGCCCCCAACGCAGGAATGTGCGTGCGCCGATGATCAGCGCCACGAGCGCCACTGCAAAAGGCGTCACTAGGGACAAGGCACGCAAAAACGGGTCTTGGGGCACATGCGCCACCCGATCCCCATAGCGGCGGACGAAGGAGTCGATGATTTGTTGAGGGCTTTGCCCCACCGCCAATTGGTCGCTGATCTCGGTCTTCCATTGGATGCACGCTTGCGTCTGGCAATCGGAGAGCAGCTCGTTGGGGCAGACCGGGCAGTAAAGTTCTTTCGCCACTGCGTTGACTTCATCATAGCTGATCACGCCATCAACGGCGGCATCTTGCGCACAGACGCGCATCGGGACGTTCAACGTCCGCAAGAAAAACAAAATCACGATGAGCGCCAAGACAGGGCGGAAGGGGATGGGGCGCAGTGAGATGCGGCGTAGGCTGTTCATCAGGCTGGGGACTCCATCGCGCTGCCCATCTGTGGGCGGGGGCGCGCTGTCCGCAAACGACTGCGGTCGGCGGCGGTCACGGTTTCAGCGGGTGCCGACGAGATCAGCGTCCCCAAGATCAGGATGAGTCCACCCCACCAGACCAGATTGATGAGGGGGTTGATATATATTTTGAAGGTGCCGGTCGCGCCTTCAACACCGTTGATCGTCTCGAAGCCGGAGATCAGCACATAGACATCATTTTCGAGCGTGCTGTGGACGCCCGCGATGATCTGGCTGTTTATGCCGCGTGCTTCGGGGTAGAAATCGGTGCGCGGGCGCAGTTCCGCCAACGCTTGACCGTCACGCGCCAAGCTGACTTGGGCGATGGTCATGATGCGTCCATCCCCCGTCACTTGCCCGCTGAGCAACCCATTATAGGTGAGCGCATACCCGTCCACATCTATCGTTTCACCGACTAGCAAGGTGCGTTGGGTCTCTACCTGAAACAGGGTGCTGCCGATCACGCCGATGCCGATGACGGTGATGCCGAGGTGGACGATGAAGCCGCCATAGCGACGGCGGTTGCGTCCGAACAGGGCGAGCAAGGCGGTTGCGAAGTTTTCGTGATGGGCACGGCGGCGTGCCAGCACCCCGCGATAGGTCTCATAGAGGGCGACGAAGCCCGCAAAGAGTACGACGCCATAGCCGAACAACGCGCCGGGGCTGGATGCGCCCAATAGGAATGCCCCGATCAACGCTGCGCCCGTCAAGACCAGCGGGGTGATGATCGAGCGCCCCATACGGATTGCCGAGGTTGCGCCCCATGCCGATAGCGGGGCGATCCCCATCAAAATGTAGAGGACGGCGAATAGCGGTACGGTCACGGCGTTGAAGTAATCGACGCCGAGCGTGATCTCGGTGCCCGTCAGCAGTTCCGACAAGATGGGCGCGCCGAAGCTGCCCCAGAAGATGGCGAGCGTGAGGGCGATGAAGACGACATTGTTGAGTACGAACAGCGACTCGCGGCTGAGGATGCCCGCGAAGTGATGGTCGTCGCGCAGTTTGCCCTGTCGCCAACGCCACAAGGTGAGCGTCACCGAGACGAGCGTGATGCTGCTCCAGAAGAAGAACATCGGCATTCCGATTTCGCTTTGGGCAAAGCTGTGGACGCTTTCCACCAAGCCACTACGGGTAGCGAAGGTGCCAAAGATCACGGCGCTAAAGGTAAAGATCACGAGGAACATGTTCCACGTCTTTAACATGCCGCGCTTCTCTTGGATCATGACGCTGTGCAGAAAGGCGGTGCCGATCAGCCACGGCAGAAACGCCGCATTCTCGACCGGATCCCAGCCCCAATAGCCGCCCCAGCCGAGTACGTCATATGCCCAACGCCCGCCGAGCAGCAAGCCGAGGCTCAAAAACAGCCATGCGATCAGCGTCCAACGGCGGGTGGCTTTGATCCACGCCGACGAAAGATCACCCGATGCCAGTGCGCTCATGGCAAACGCGAACGGGATCACGAAGCCGACGAAGCCGAGATACAACATGGGCGGGTGGATGATCATGCCAAAGTGTCGCAACAGCGGGTTTAAGCCGCGCGCCGTACTCGCCAGCAATGCCGGACTGGGCGCAGTGGCGTCGGGCGGGATCAGCGTATAGGCGGGCACGCCGGAATCCGCCGTGAGGTCAGGGGTGATCCAAAAGCGGTCGAAGGGGTTTTCCATGAACAAGGTGATGGCGATGAAAAACACCAAGACTGCCATCGTATAGGCGGTGAAATAGGGCATGAGCGTCCGATTTTTGCGCCCGTTGACCAGCAAGGCGACGAAAGCGAAGGCGCTCATCAGCACCGACCAGAACAACAGCGAGCCTTGTTGCGACCCCCACAAGGCGGTGATTCGGTAAAACATCGGGGTGTTGGGGTCACTGACCTGCCACACATAGGCGATCTGGTATTGCTGCGTGAGCAGCGCCGCCAATAATGCGAAGGCGGCAATCAGCAGCAAGGGAAAAGTGAGCAAGGCGGCGTTGCGCCCGCTGTCGATCAGTCGATCTTGGTGGAGGCGTTGCCCTACTACCGAGGCGAGAATTGCGTAGATCGCGGCGGCAAATGTGAGACCGAGCGCGATCAGACCGATTTCAGCGATCATGCGGCGTTATGCCCCTTGACTAGTAGCGCTTGGATGATCACCGGGGAGTGCCGAGTCGGGGGCTACGCTGTCGTGTTCGGGACCGCCTTCGGTGAAGCGAGTCGGACATTTCAGGTTCAGTTCGGTCGCCATAAAGACGCCATCGGCACCCAAGCGCCCGGTTAAAATGGCTTGTGCTTCATTTTGGAGCAGTTCTGGCATCACGCTATTTTCGACGCGGACCCGCATGAGGGTGGCATTGGGGTTTTCGACAGCATCGTGAAGCGCCTGTGCGAGATCGTCGAATTGTTCGGGGATGTGGGCGATAGTGAATTCGATGACCAGATTTTGCGCATCATACTGGATGGTCTCGCCGAGGACGGCACCACTGACGCGGACACTTTGCCCGGCATAGGCGCTGTCGTTGACCACTTCATCGACGGTGATGAAGAAGCGCGCGCCCGCGACCGTGCCGGACACGATCAGGACGATCACGGCGGCGACGATCAAGCCGCCGCCGATGAGATACATGAACCGACCGCGACTGCGAGTGTTGCCAACAGCGCTGGCGGGCTTTTCCCAATTCAAGGGTTGTGCGGTCTGAGCCATGAGGTCAATCTCAATCTACTGCTTAAACATTTGCCATAATGATAAGGCATATCGTAAAAATTGTCTTGTGCGAACTTTCACAAGGGCAGGTGATGGGATGAGAAAATCCGTAGGGCGCGCCGTTGGATTCTGTTGCAAAAGGGTTCTGCGTGCAACGGACGCGCCGTTGGATGCTGTTGAAAAAAGTTTCCGCGTGCAACGGACGCGCCGTTGGATGCTGTTGAAAAAAGTTTCCGCGTGCAACGGCATTTTGTTGAAAAACACGGGCAACCACATTGGGTTGCCCCTACGCGACCCGCTATTGTAGGGGTGACCCAATGTGGTCACCCGCCGATTCAAACCCTTTTTCAACAGAATCCAACGGGGCGTCCGACTTTTTCAACAGAATCCCGTTGCGCGTCCTGCGTTTCAATCCGTGATTTACTGAGCTTCTTGGTTACTGCTATAAAAGCTTTGACGGAGCAATGTCAAGCCGCCGACCGCGCCAATGGCACCCAGTCCGATGAGCAAGATGAGGGTGCTGGCACCTTCGACAGGCGCTTCACCGGTGGCTTCGGTCACAGCGGCAGGTTCGGCGTCTTGTGCAAAGGTGGGCACGGACACTGCCGAGAGCATGACCAGCAAAACGAGCAGCACGAGGATCGAGTGTTTGCGCATAAGGAAAACTCCTCTGTCAGTCAGACAGTATAGAATGACGATAGCACGTTTATTTTAGCGCCGTCTAGTGATAAAAAACATCAGTTAATCGTGAGTGTGGGGCGTTTTCTCGGATGCTGGCGGATTATGGATAGGCATGAGCATAGCAAGTGGATGTTGGGAAGTTGTTTGGAGACGATAGGCTGAGGGATGCCATCTTCATTCGGTGGGGCGAGGCTCATCCGGATCAGAAACGGGGGTTTGCGGCTGTGGATTGAGAAGTGCGAGGAATTGCGCGGGGGTGACGATGGGGATCAGTGCAAAGCCTTTTAGGGACAGCAGGTGATTATCGCCGCTCACGATAAAATCAGCGCCCCCACCGATTGCACAGGACAGAATTATTGTATCGCTCTCATCACGTAAATCGGGGGCATAAACGGCTTCCGCAGCTATCACTATGAGCGTCATATGAAGGTATTCAGCATAAACCTCGTCCGGGGTACGTTAGATGTTCTCATAGTATCGTTTGAATTTAGCATAGCCCAGCACTCGTTTAACCTCGTTGGCAATTTCTAACGAGGTGAGCAGTATAGCGTGTTTATCTTTTGCAGAGTTCATCACCTTGCGTGGGATGCGGTCATGAAATACTGCCGAAATCAAAACGTTAGTGTCGATAACGATTCGATAGCTCATGGCTTGTCCGCGTGTGTTTCTGCACGGACTTCATGCACGATCTCATTCGCCATCGCCATAAATTCATCTTCGGTCATCTGATTAAAATGCTCGCGCGCAGCTTCTTGAAGCGCATCCATCATTACTGATAGGCGCTCCTATGCTTCTTGGCGCTGGCGTT
>JBBRTY010000015.1:0-36011 GCA_038248285.1 Aggregatilineales bacterium | reverse complement strand
GGCATTCGGTGGCGGTATAGCGCCCATCAAAATTAGTTAGCAGGGGGCTAGTGGTGCCATACCCACATTGATAGATCGAATCGAGAAGGCTGCCCATTTCCGAAATCGTCATCTGATTGTAGGGATCGGGTTGGGCGCTGCGCTGATCGGCGTCAGTCGTCCGCGTTTGTGGCGCGTGGGGGGTGATGAAGCGGTCGTTGGAATAGGGGGTGTAGATGAAGGTGTGCTCCAAACCGAGTGCTAGTAAGAAATCACTGACGCGGTTGGCACCAGTGTAGGGATTGCCGTCGCCGATCAGCGCCAGCAATTCATTGGAGCTTATGGGTTCGCTGCAAATCATGGATTCTGCGATGGTCACCGCCAGCGCGTCATTGGGTGGATTGTCCAGTATGCCATATAAGGCAGTATAGATTGATATTTTGTTGATACTGACTCCACTGAAGGCGAACTGATCGCCGAGCGTGAGCGTTTCCCCCGTTTCGAGGTTTTTGAGATAAAACGCGCCCAGACGGCTGGTGGCGGGGTCAAACCCTTGTGCCAACATGCGATCCCAGATGCGGTCGCCGAGCGCGCGGAATTCGGCACTTGCAGGCACACCATTGGTGATAGCATCGACCGGCGAGGGCGTGGGTGTGAGCGTTGGCAGGTTGAAGGTGGTTTGGCTGATGGGCTGCACGTTGTCTAAATTCCCCGTGATCTCTAAGAGATTGGTCGCCACCCATGCCCGCCCAGTCGGGGATGCCGGATAGGTGATTTGCACCCATTCAAATTGAGTGTGGCGGGCGACGATGGTGAAAGTTTCGCCCGCGAAACCGACGCCGACGCGCTCGTATTCGGTGCCGGGCCCATAACGGATGTTGACCTCACCCAAGACGGTGCCTGTGACCGCGCTGGGGAGCGCTGTCGGTGGTAAGGTCGCGGTGGGCAAGGCAGGCGCGCTAGTGAACGCAGGATTGGGCGTGGTCACCATGGTGGCAGGGGTGGGCGACGGCAACGGCGCGGCGGGCAAATTGCCGAGCGCCGATTCGTTCACAGGCACCGCGATTAAATCGCCCTGTGTGGTGACTAAATCGCGAAACACCCAACCGAGTGGGGCAGACGAATCGGCGTTGCCAAGCAGCAGCCATGGATACAGCGCGCTACGCCCCAAAATGGGGTAGCGCGTGCCCACTGCAATTTGACCGACGACTTCGGAATCGAGGCTGGGCGCTGACCGGAGATTGGCTTGCCCGACGGCTTCGGCAGTTGCGGGCGAGGTTTGCGCGATGACAGTGATCGTCGTGAGGACGCCGAACGCGATCACCAGCACCCATAACAGTGGTTTCAGTTTCACAAATATACCCTCATGATCTTGTTTGGACAGCCGATCAGCGTGCTGTACAGCGCCCAGCGCCACTGACCACGCCCATACACGGACGCGCCCACATTATAACATGGGCAAAGTTTAAGAATTATCGACGCTCAGCCATTGACTCCCCTATGGAGTCTGTTAAAATATCTTTCAGTTAGCCGAACTGGCGGAATTGGCAGACGCGCTACGTTCAGGGCGTAGTTCTGGAAACGGAGTGTGGGTTCGACTCCCACGTTCGGCACCGCCTCAAAAGACCCAACTCATGCAGTTGGGTTTTTTGTTGTCTAGGGTTATAATCAGGATCATGACGACCAAAATACGCAAACCTTCCCCCAATCCCCCCGCGCGGGCGCGTGCTAGCGCAGCCTCACGACCGATCAATGGCGTACAGGTGATGTTCGCCGTGATCCTTGCCGTGGTGTTGATCCTCGCCATTAATTTTAGTACCCGCATCACGGCTGCCCAACCCCAACAGCAGGCATATAATCGCGTGCAAACTGAGATTGAGGCATTGCAAGCCGAACATGCCCGCTTGACGGCACTCCGTGATTATGTGATGAGCGATGCCTATGTCGAAGGCTGGGCGCGGGATGATGGCAAGATGCGCCGCACGGGTGAAATCTTGTACATTCCGGTACCTTCTGGCATATTGGTGGAAGAATCCGCGCCGCCGCCAGTGGTGTTGGCGGATATTCGGACGACGCCGGATGAACTTAAACCATGGGAATTATGGTGGTCGATGTTTTTTGACAGCCCCGCCCCCGAATTATAGCGCCCCTCCCGATTTTGATAGTATCTTTCCATAGCGCCCTAGCTTTTCAGGGGGGTGTGCGTTTGTCGTTTTTTTTGCCTACACTCAACGTATCGTGAGATGAGGAAGGAAACAAAAATGACGGACTCTACAGGCGCGTCTCGCAATGTTTATACCAATGTCGTCACAGGGGCTACCCGCAATCCCGTGATCCCTAACCCCGATGCGATTGATGAGGTTTTTGCCCAAGCTGCCAATGCCACCTTGCACCGGGCTGCGGAATTGGCGCGCTTGGTGGTCGGTGCCCATCAATCCGCCATTGCCATCATCGTCGAAAAAGACTGGAGTTCGGTGCGCAAATTTTTCTCACTGTCCGAAAAATATGCGGACTGGAAGGAATATGCCGAACCTGCAAAGGGATTCGGGACTCATGCGTGGTTGTTGGAGCATAATCAGTCGGTGCGGTTCACACAAGCCGAACTGGAAGCCCATCCGCGCTGGATGAATTTTGGCACAGAAGTTGGCAAACATCCGCCCATGCGCGGCTGGATGTCCGCCCCGCTCATCGACCGGACGGGTAAAAATTGGGGCTTATTCCAATTATCGGATAAATATGAAGGCGATTTTACGGAAACGGATGAAGCCCATTTTATGATGCTGGTGGAACTCGTTTCTAATACCCTCGAATCGTTATGGGAAGTGCGCAACCTCACCAAACAAATCAAGTCCGATACGCCACCTGCTGAATAACTCGAAAGGCGAAGGGGACGCATTAATAACGATTCCCTTCGCCCCTCGTCCTTAACCCCCTAAACCTTGCGTCTATGTTTCTTCTTGCAAATGCGGTTGGACACCGGCGCGGTCAAGGATAGTCGCATGGATGCCTTCGCTAATCGTGAGTTGTGCCCCCGGTTGTGCTGCTGCCAGTTTGATGACTGCCAAACCAAGCCGTTCGCCTGTTGGGGTTTCCACGCTACTGGTGAGCGTGCCAACCGTGCGCCCGTTCATCTGGAGGGGAGAGGCGGAAGCGGCGGGCGCGTCCAGCGTCACCCGCACAAGGGTGCGCGCCAAGCGACGGCGACTGTCCATGCGGCTGATGATCTCTTGTCCGGTATAACAGCCTTTGGTGAAACTGACCTCATCCCACAAACCGACTTCCAGCGGGATGTATTCGCCGCTCAATTCGGCATTCACCCCCGGACGCCCGGCACGTACCCGTAGCGCATAATAAGTTAATGATCCGGCGGGTTGGATGCCATGCGGTGCCCCGGCGGTCATGAGCGCCGACCATACCGCGACGGCGGAGTCAATGGGGACGATCACGCGCCAGATGGCTTGTAAGGGGTCGCCCCCAAACGGCTTATCGTGCATGATCGTGACATGGTTGCCCTCAATTTCGGCAAGGGTGACATGCAGCGGAGCCAGTTCAATGCCGAGTGCCCCTAGGATGGCTGAAGCTTGTTGACCATACAGCACAAATTGGCGGGTGCTGGCAGTCTCATCATTGGCGCGCATGTCGTCATTAAAGAAAATGTTGCGGCGCAAGATGGTGAGGAGCGCTTCGGCGCGCCCCGGTTCGGTCAGGGCAAGGGTCGTCTCGCCCAGATGGCAAAAGGTGGCGCGGTCAATGATGCGTGCGTTGGGGGTGATGAACAGCGTCGGCGCACACTCACCGAATGCCAACGTTTCTAGGGCGTTGGTGCTGATGCGATGGGGGAGCGCCAAGCGATCCCGCCCTTCCAGACGTAAGCGCCCCTCGTGGGAGCGATCCATCAGTACAGCGGCGTTCAAGGCGGCATCATATTCGCGCGCACGATCCCCAAAATGGAGGGGAATGCCATCGTCGGCAAGCGTAGCCCCTTGTGCTTGATGGAATGCAGGCAGTGCTTGAGGAGTCATGAGCCGATCTCGCTCCAATGCCAGCCTTCGGGGGCGGCGATCTTTTCGTCAAGGAAGGTGAGGTACGAATAGGTCACGATTTCGACGCCATCGGCGCAGCGATAATCAATGACCGCTGGTGCGCGGTATTCGCTGTCGTCGGTAGGGGCAGGGTTTTGAATTTTCAGCGTTTCGCATAGGGCACGGCGGGCGGCGGCGGCGGGTTGTTCACCGGGCTGGCACGCGGTGATGGGATATTCGGGGGCGCGTTTGCGGACGAGGATTTCGTGCCCAGCGATGGGCAACGTTTGGGCGTGCAGGGTGTAATGATAGGGGATCGGGGCATCCGAAGTGACGGCATCGCGATGTCCCCGCGCGACGGTGCCGACAATCGCCAGCATTTTATCGGAGGCGCGCCCGACATCATCATTGGTGATGACATAATCGGAACGTTGCGCATAGTCAAATTCTATGCCAATGCGCAGCAATCGCAAGCCTATCGAGGCGACGGTTTCGCCGCGCACGCGCATTCGGTCAATCAGATCGCCGATAGAGGGGGGTTGCACAAATACGATCACGACGTTATCGGAGAAAATTTGACGTGCGGAATCAGCGCCGCGAATGTCAATATCGGCGATGATGGTTTCGCCACGTTCCAGCGCTGCTTCTAAGGTGGGGCGGTGCATCCCATAGAGGTTATCGTGGACTTGCTGATATTCGACCAATTCGTCCTGCACGATCATGCGCTGAAACTCGTCTTTGGTCACAAACAGGTGTTCGCGTCCATGTTCTTCGCCGGGGCGCATAGAGCGGGTGGTGGCGGTGGGGAGTTGGCGCGCTGCCCCATTGTCGATCACATGTTTCATCAGGCTGTTTTTACCTGCGCCAGCCGGACCGACGACAATGATCAACATGCCATTACAAGATACGGCAGGATCATGGGGGAGGACTGCCGAGGGTGTTGATGCGTCTAACCAATCAATGGACATAGTCTATGTAGCTCCTTGAGCTGGATGCCAACGTGGGAACCTTCACCTTCACGGTCAAGCGATGGAGGATGTGTTTTCAGTAGCTTAAGGATAGTGCTTATTTTGATGGCGCAATAGGGGGTAAGGACGAAAACCCCATGAAAAGGGGGGCTTGAGGCGGGACTAGCATGGGCAATCCTTTCTAGCCCAAGCGCTTAGGACGCAAAAACACCCGCACATTTTTACCCATGTGCGGGTGTTTTTTAGGACATACGGTGGCTAGGGTACGCTTTATGGGATGATCTGAATATCCGTGACCCAGATGCCATTATTCACTAAGCCGGTGTTGGTCGCTGTGCGCGTATCCATACGGAAGCGGATCATGACATTGGCTTGATTGGCGGCGGGGGTCGCGAGGTTGACATTCCGGTCCTCCCAACCCTGCGTGAACACACGGGTGGCATTGCTTATATTTTCGCTGGCAATCGTCGTCCATGTGAAACCGCCATTGATAGAGACCTCAACCGAGAACAAACTTTGGGCGGTCAAGCCATACAAACGGCTGTAGGCAAGACGAGGGGTGGCGGAACTTGCCAGATTGACAAAGCCGTTGAGGATGAGCGAGTAATCCCCATAGATGGGCGACTTCACCACTGTCCAGCTGGAACCAGCGGGCGTGTTGGGGCTATCACTATAGGAGAAGGTATTGTTGGTGATGGCTGCCCATGTGATCGCGCCGCCGCTATTTTCGTAATATTCGACGATAAAGCGACGGGTGATCGGCGTCGTTGATGTGACATTGAAGCTGAAGCTATTTTCTGTTGCAGAATGATCGCTCCAATTGTTAATCAACAGGCGGGTGCTGACGGGGACGTTTGTCCCGGCGGCGTCACTGATAAACATGCGGATACCATCATCAGAGATAGTCTTAACGCTATAGGTGGTGCTGCCTTGCAACACGACGTCGCCAGTGACCCAACGGGCTGCCCAAGTGTCGTCAAATGTGGCTCCCAACGGGAAACCACCGACAGTTGGTCGTAGGGTATAGTCATAGAAAAAGTCCAGTGTCGGGCTGGTCTGGGGACCGACAGGAGCATTGGTGGACAAGTTGGTCGGTGCGCCTGTCGGCGGATTAGTAGGATAGGTGGTGGTCAAAAGCGTATTCCAATTCCCCGCATTACAGCCCGGAAGGCTCAACCCTTCGCAATCATAGAACCAGCCCGTCCAACCGTTCAAATCGAGCGAGGCGGAACCACTGCCGGTGAAATATTCCGGCGTTAATCCCCATGTGCCCTCAGCCACCCAGTTGTTAAGGGTGGAAGCATCATCCACCAAGGGGGTGGCGATGTTGCGCGCGCCGTAGACAAAGGTGACATCATCAATGTAGATATTGCGATCGTTGTCGCCGGTGGGGTTTTCGACCGCAAAGCGCAAACGGATATTCTTGCCGCGATAGGCGTTCAAATTGACTGCTGCCCGTCCCCATGTATCGATCCGAATATTGTTGGTGACACCGGTCGTGTTTTGCTGCCCGCCAATGGTGTAGGTCAAGTCCGTCCACGCATCATAGCCGGCTAATTTATCATACGACTGGGTGGTGCTGGCGTTATTTTGGACGGCGACTTGGGCGCGGATGTAATTGCTGAATGCCGTTGTGCCGATATCGTAGGCCATCCAGAAATAGAGATAGACTGGCTCCGACACAGGGGTGGACGTCAAATTGATGGTGGGTACCAACTCGACCAGTTGATCGGAAAAGCGCATATACTCAGCAGCATTGGGTCCAACATCCAGCGCGAGATTGCCAGTGTGCGTCTTGGCATTGGTCGCTGACCAGATGCCGCCGGTATACCAACGATCCTGCCACGAAAAGCCCGCCGCGCTGGAAATAACGCTCTCAAAGTATTCCTCGTAGAAACCATCGCCGCCCGAAGCCGTTGACCACAGATCGTGGGTAGGGCGGGCATTGTTGGCGATGCGGATTTGGTCGATGTAGACACCATCGCCAACACTGGCACCGCTGACGAAGGTGAAACGAATTTTGATATCGTCATCGTCCAAGACGCCATTGCTGGCAAGCATCGCCCATGTGCTACCGGTGATCACTTCGAGCGCGGAACGCAAGTTGACTTCGACTCGTTCCCACGCATCTTGGCGGCGGAAGCTTGTGGCGTGGACATCACTATCATAGAGCCAGACTTGTGTCCATGTATTGCTGGCGGATGTCCACACATCTACTGCTATTGAGGTATCGACATTGACATTGCGCGCGAACCAGAAGCTGAGGATCGGTTCGGACGCTACGGGACGGGCGGGCGGATCAGAAATATTGGCGACGGTATCATTGACCAAATCAATGATGCTCTTGAGTTCAAGGATTCGGGTGACATTGTTGGTATAGTTTCCGCCCGGACTATCGGTGTAATAGTAACCCGTTCTCTCGGCACCGGGGGTGAGTTGTGCCGCTGTAGGGGCAAAGGGTTGCAAGGCGGCGACATTGCCACGTCCCCATGCAGCGCCCACATTACGCCAATAGCTGTTTAAGGCGTTGGGGTTTTCGGCATCATCGGAGAAAGGATAGGCAAAGTAGGGCGAAATGCCTTCACGCTCCAGATAAATATCATCAATGAACACGCCATCGCCAAAGACGGTTGCCGTCCCACTGACGCGCAAGGCAAAGCGCAGACGGAAGGGCTGGGTTAGGTAGTTCGGAATCATGTTCAGATTGACGGCGTAATACTGGCTGGTCAAATTGGTACGGACAAGTTGTTCATTCGTCCCCGGCGCGCCTACGGGTACTGCCACACCCAACAGCCTGCCACCATCGGGGATAGCAGTCCACACGTCGGGCGTCGTATCGCGCGCATCACGGGTATATTCGACGGTCACGCTAGAACCGAGGGGGACATCATAGGCAAACCAGAAGGACAACAAGGGATTGCCCGTATCCGCTTCGGTGTCGGCAGCGGGGGCACCATTGAGATCCACCAAACGGGCAAGTTCCAGCGCATAGACCCGTTCACCACCTTCGCTATGATTGGTGTACAGGCCACTCGGACTGTCTGTAAAAGCGGTGCCGCTGCGGGCATTGGTGGTGTCTAAATCCCAACGCCATCCTTGTGAGGTTTGGGGGAGGGCGGGGTTGTCTTCGAGCGTCTTGTTGGAGTCGGCATCGAAAATGAAGTCGGTCATTTGACTGCGGTTGTTTAAATCCCAAAACTTGCCAACCGTAAAGATGCCGGGCGAAACCACCTGACTCTTCACTTGCAAATCATCAATGTACCAGTTGAAGGGTGTGCCGCCGTTGCTGGTCAGTTGGAACCTGAACGTTACCCGCCCGGACGTACCGCCATAACTGCCAATGGGCACCTCGTAGCGCGTCCAGTTGTAGTTACTGGTGCCGGTGCTGTGCAGCGCGATGTTCGTCCAAGTGGCGTTGACGCGGTCGAAGAAGCCACCCACATCGGTGATATACTCGGCGACTTGCAGGCTGGCGGTGGTGCCGGGAGCGCTGACGAAATCCCAGACATCCCAGAAGCTCAAAACGGGGTTGGTGACCAAGTTGATGTCCACATAACCGCGCAGTTCGAGATTGCAGGTCGCGCCGGGAGCCCAAGCGCCGCCCGTCACCGTGTTGTCAAAATTGAAGGCGGGTGAAGCCGAGTCGGCAGCATTGTTGACGCGCCCCCATGGACAATTGGCGACCGAGTCGTTGGGATTAACGCGCGTCCGCGAGACCGTGAACGACATTGAAGCGTCGTTGTTCAATTCGGCGTAACGGACTTCAAAGGTGTGCGTGCCCGCCGTCAGGACTTGGGTGATAGACCCTGCCCCTGTGAGGACAGTCGTGCCATCGATTCTGAGGTGAATATAATCATCCGCCCCTTTGCCTAAGGTGAAGACCAGCGTTTCCGTTGCCCCGATGGTGACGATTCGGGTGAAGATTGCGCCGAAGGTGTCATCAGCGCTTAACCCGGCATTCGTTGGACGCCCGCTCCCCCAATTGAAATTGAGATCGGAGTCGGTATAGACGAGGGCGTTGCGCGGACTGCTGAGGGTTGGGGGCGTGTTCGCAAAATCGGCGTTGTCATACCATTGGGCATTCCATATGTCGGCACTGCTTTGTCCGAGCCAGAAGCCGCCGCTCAGCCGCCACCATTCGGGATTGGCGACTTGATCGACATGGGGCACCGTGAAGGCGCGGTCGTCGGGGGTCGCACTGGGTCCTACGGTACTGGTAGAGGTGGGTGTAAACGTCGGGGTATGGCTCGGCGTTAACGTCTGTGTGTGTGTGGGTGTGTGGGTGAGCGTGTTGAACACCGAAACACTGTTGGTCGGTGGTTGGCTGATGGGCGTAGGGAAAGGCGTTTCCCCTTGCGGATTATCGGCGACCCATGTCACCGTTTGCCAGAAGTCATTAGGTGCGCCGCCTTGGATGTTCAAGTCAATGGTACCACGACCGCAGATGTCGGCGCTTTCTTCACCGGCGAGGTTGTCCACTACATTGCAAAAGACGTTGCCGATGGCAGGACCAGTCGCTGCCACTGCAAAAGCAAGCGCCATAGCGAGAAGCGCGAGGATCAAGGCATATTCGACCAATGCTTGACCTCGTACTGGCGTAAAGAGCTGTCTAACGCGGCTCAGTTGATTTTTCACCGTTGCCACCATTCCCTAAACTCTACAATATTTCAACAGGCGCTGCATTGTGCATAGGACGCCTAAAAATTGACCGATTGCCACTATTTTAGTTTACTGGAGTCAAGGTAGGATTGGGGGCAAGAAATTGTCGGAAAGTTGTACTAAACCTTAAACAATCCTAACTTTGTGAACCTTTTCTCCTTAAAGCGAGATTGAACGCCTGATGACAGCGACGATCATTGATGGAACCGAGATTGCACAACGACTGCGTGGGGATATTGCCGAGCAAGTAGCTCGTTTTGTCAGCCAACATGGGTATCCGCCGGGTTTAGGGGTAGTGTTGGTGGGCGACGATCCAGCGTCTGCCAGTTATGTGCGCATGAAGCGGCGGGCTTGTGAGCAAGTAGGGATGCGCTCGGTCGGGCATCTGTTGGCGGCGGATTCAACGCAAGCGGATGTCGAAGCAGCCGTGACCGATTTGAACAATGACCCCCGTATTCATGGCATTTTGGTGCAGTTGCCGATGTCGGCGCACATTGATGAAGCACAAGTGTTGGGGCTGGTGCGGCTTGACAAAGATGTCGATGGCTTTCATCCGGTCAATATTGGCGCGTTGGGGATGAAGGGTCGCGAGCCGTTGTTTACACCCGCCACCCCAACCGGGGTGATGGTCTTGTTGGCGGAAGCTGGGGTGAAGTTGAGCGGTGCCCACGCGGTGGTGGTCGGACGGAGTAATATCGTTGGGATGCCGGTCGCGCTTATGCTGCTGCGGGAAAACGCAACGGTGACGATCTGCCATAGCCGGACGGTGGACTTGCCCGCCCGTGTCGCCGAAGCCGATGTCGTGATCGCGGCTATCGGCAAAGCCAATTTCATTCAGGGGAGTTGGCTCAAGCCGGGGGCGGTTGTCATTGATGTGGGCACGAACCAGATCAGCGATCCCGATGCGCCTCGCGGCTATCGTTATGTGGGCGATGTTGACTATGACAGCGCGGTTGAAGTGGCGGGGGCGATCACCCGTGTGCCGGGCGGGGTCGGACCGATGACGATCACCATGCTGCTTAGCAACACACTGAAAGCGGCGATCCGGAGCGCCGCAGCGACGCCTTAAACTTGTGGGGCAATCGCGGCGTGTGTTAAACTTTCATATTCACACCTGACTCATTATAAAAGGGGCGAGCCACATTATGGCGACGCTGCATCTTCGGCATATTCATACGCTGATCACGATGGACGATGACGGACGCGATATCGCGGACGGGGCGGTCTTCATTCGGGACGGCGTGATTGAGCAGATCGGCACCACCGAGGCGTTGAAAGAGGTTCAGGCGGATCGCGTGATCGATCTGCCCGGGCATATTGTGATTCCCGGTCTGATCAATACGCATCATCATATGTTTCAAAGCCTGACGCGGGTCATGGCACAAACGAATGAACTCTTTGATTGGCTACGCACGCTGTACCCGATTTGGAGCCGTATCAACGGGGAAGCGATTTATATCTCTGCAAAATTGGCGATGGCAGAACTGATTCGTTCCGGCTGTACCACTTCCAGCGATCATCTGTATTTGTACCCGAACGATGTCCAGCTAGAGGACGAAATCCGGGCGGCGCAAGAGATCGGGATGCGGTTTCATGCGGCACGCGGCGCGATGACCGTCGGCGAGAGCAAAGGAGGATTGCCCCCCGATACGCTCGTAGAAGGTGAAGAATCCGTCCTCAAAGATATGCAGCGGGTTTTAGAAATCCACCATAACAAGAAGCGCCATGCCATGCTGCGCGTGGTGATCGCGCCGTGTTCGCCGTTCACCGTTAGCCAAGACCTGATGCGCGAGACGGCGGCTTTGGCGCGGAGCGCAGGTGCCCATTTGCATACTCATTTGGCGGAGACCAAAGGCGATGTCGCTTACAGCTTGGAGCATTTTGGGTTGCTGCCGGGCGATTATGCGCGTGAATTGAAGTGGGTAGGCGATGATGTGTGGCACGCCCATTGTGTGATGCTGAACGACCGCGAGATCGGTTTGTTTTCGCGCACCCG
Organism: Aggregatilineales bacterium; assembly: GCA_038248285.1. Lineage (GTDB taxonomy): Bacteria > Chloroflexota > Anaerolineae > Aggregatilineales > Phototrophicaceae > Flexifilum. The sequence goes on along the minus strand of JBBRTY010000015.1, from coordinate 24,387 downwards.
GACGGGCGTCTGTCACTGCCCAACGTCTAATATGCGGTTGGGGTCGGGCATCGCGCCGATTCGGAAGATGATCGACTCCAAGGTGAAAGTTGGCTTGGGTGTGGACGGCTCGGCATCCAATGACGGCGGGCATTTGCTGAATGAAGCGCGGATGGCGCTGCTGTTGCAACGCGCCAATGGCGACCCATCAGGCTTGTCGGGGCGCGAGGCGCTGCACTTGGCGACGCGCGGCGGGGCGTCGGTGTTGGGGCGCGATGATGTCGGGTATTTAGCGGCGGGTATGTCCGCCGATCTGGTCGCTTATCGTCTGGATGATCCAACATTTGCTGGCGCACAGCATGATCCAGCGGCGGCACTGGTCTTTTGCCAACCTACAAATGTTGATGTGTCGATCATCAACGGGCAGATCGTGATCGAAGATGGGCAGTTCACGACACTTGATCTGCCCGTGCTGGTGGAAAAACACAATACTATCTCTCGGCAATTGATCCGAGGGGAGTGATCGGCATTCGTGGGCATACGGAGTCGTCGGGGACGCGCCGTTGCGCGTCCTTACTGGGGCGTGTCTGTTTCTAAATTTAACTTGAAATGACTTTCTTGACGGGGCTACTCACTCGGAGCGAAATATGACTGCTAAAAACTCTGCTCATCGAATCGCCGTCGCGCGGGGGGACATCCCTGCTGACCTTATCTTGCGCGGCGGAAAAGTGGTCAATGTGTTGTCCGGCGATATCTATGAGACGGATATCGTGATCGTGGACGGTGTGGTGGCAGCGTTGGGGACAGGGTATGAAGCGCGTCAAGTAGTGGATATGACCGGGCGCTATGTCTGCCCCGGTTTCATTGATGCCCATGTGCATATCGAAAGCAGCTTATGTACCCCGCCCGAATTCGCGCGGGCGGTCTCAAAGGGTGGGGTCACGACGGTGATCACTGATCCCCACGAGATCGCCAATGTCTTGGGTTTAGAAGGCATTCGCTTTATGCTGGAACGCGCCAAACATGGACCCCTCAACATTTATGTGATGGCGTCCAGTTGCGTCCCTGCGACTCATATGGAGACCAGCGGCGCACGGCTAGAGGCGGAAGACTTGGCGCAGTTGTTGGGCGATTCGTGGGTGTTGGGGCTGGCGGAGATGATGAATTATCCGGGCGTGATCTATGGCGATCCCAGTGTATTAGAGAAATTGGCGCTGTTCCATGATCGCGTTTTAGATGGGCATAGCCCGGCAGTGACCGGCAAAGCGCTCAATGCTTATGTTACGGCGGGCATCATGAGCGATCATGAATGCACGACCGTAGACGAAGCGCGCGCTAAATTGCGACTGGGGTTGACGATCTTTATTCGCGAAGGCACCACGACCAAAAACTTGCGCCCGCTATTGCCGCTGGTGACGCCCGAAAATTATACGCGCTTCTGTTTTTGTACCGATGATCGCGTTCCGGCAAGTTTATTAGATGAAGGCTCGATTGATTATATGGTACGCACCGCGATCAGCGAGGGGATCGACCCGATGACAGCGATCCGTATGGCGACGATCAACACCGCGAATTACTTCCGTCTGCACGATTTGGGTGCCATTGCCCCCGGTCGCCGTGCGGATATGGTGGTGTTTTCGGATTTGCATAATTTGCGCGCGGAACAAGTGTATCGGGCGGGACAGCAAATCGCACAAGATGGGGTGGTGCTGCATGAAAAACCACCTATGCGGGCATTGGATGTGCGTGCCTCAATGAATGTCGCGCCGCACCCGCTCGACTTCACCATCGCAGCGCGTGGCGAACGTATTCGTGTGATTGGAGGGAGCGATCAGCAGGTCGTGACCGGACACCTGATCGAGGATGCCCTCATTGTGAAGGCGCAAGTGGTTGCGGATCCGGCGCGGGATATTTTGAAAATTGCCGTCATCGAACGACATCGGGCGTCGGGCGGGATCGGCAAGGGTTTTATCAAGGGTTTTGGCTTGAAGCGGGGGGCGATTGCCGGATCGGTCGCGCATGATCATCACAATATTGTCGTCATCGGCGCGGATGATGAGAGTATGCGCCAAGCAGTAACGGCGGTCATCGAAATGGGCGGCGGTTTGGCAGCGGTGGACATGGGGCAGGTGGTGGCGACTTTGGCGTTGCCGGTTGCCGGGTTGATGAGCGAACAACCGTTGGATGTGGTGCGGCGTGAATATGATGCTTTATTGGTGGCGGCACGGGCGATGGGCAGCCTGATGAATGATCCCTACATGGCGATGAGCTTTATGGCGTTGGAGGTGATCCCCTCGTTAAAGCTCACTGATATTGGATTGGTGGATGTCGAACGTTTTGAACTGGTCGATTTGTTTGTGTAATCGCGGCTACGACGGTTGCCCACAGCCGCAGTGATAGATACCGTTGTCTGAGCCGTTGGCGCGACGGCTTTAGGGGGTATTATTTCGATAGCCGCCTCGTTAGGCGAGCAAGAAAAAGGAATAGAACGATCATGTCCGACGAAATTATCAATACCCTACGCGCGTTGGCGAATCGCTGGGCACTTAAAGCGCGTGATCTCGCCCGCGATGCGAAAGCTGAAACTGCCGACGCGGAAACGGCATCGTACAATCGCGGGCTGGCAGACGGCTACTATCGCGCCGCTATGGAAATGGCAGAAGTCTTGAAGACACAGCCGACCGCGCCTTCACGTCCGGCACCCCCGCCGATGGCTTCGCCTCAAAAACCAGACCCCAACGCGGGCGGGCGTTGGTCGGCGTCCTCCTCGGTGCGTCCAGATGCGCCACCCCCCCCCAAGCCGCCAACAGCCGCCAATGCGACATCCACCGCGAGTGGATCAATCGCCACTGGTGGTTCAGCCAATGCTGCCGCGCAGTATAAGGCGCTCGAAATCGGCGAGGTATTGCGCATCCTGCAATATGCGGGTACGGCTCCCCGCGATGTGCAGATTCGTTCCGATTGGTCCTACCACGCGATTTTTTCGCGTTGGGAGAATTTGACCCCTAGCGAACGGCTAGACCGCATCAAGAAAGCTGATTTTCGCATTGTCGTCCTTGAGAGCGGCATTTCTAAGGATAGCCGCGACCCGTTTATCGATTTTGCATTCATTGAGTCCTAACTTTGATAGCTCACAAAGGTGGTTTTATTGATGGTTGACCAAGCAGTAGTGGAACAGGTGCGGGCGCAGGTGAATGCCCAAAGCGATCAGATTGTGCAATTCCTCAAAGACCTGTGCGCCATCCCCAGCATGGATAGCAAGATTCGCACCGTTTGCGAACGTGCCGAAGCGGAAATGCGGGCACTTGGTTTTGATGATGTGTGGTTCGATAAAATGGGCAACATTGTCGGTAAAATTGGCGATGGCGAAAAGAAATTGTTATATGACAGCCATCTTGACACCGTTGGCATTGGCGACCCCGATGAATGGGATTGGGATCCGTTTCAAGGCAAGGTCGAGGATGGCGTCTTTTTCGCGCGCGGGGCATGTGACGAAAAAGGCAGCACGCCCGGCATGATTTATGGGCTGGCGGCGGCGCGCGATTTTGGGCTATTGGAGGGTGTCACCGGTTACTACTTTGGCAACATGGAAGAATGGTGCGACGGCATCGCCCCACACGCCTTGGTCGAAGCCGATGGGTTGCGCCCCGACTTGGTGGTGATCGGCGAACCCACCCGCATGAAGGTGTATCGTGGGCACAAAGGGCGGGTCGAGATGCAAGTCGTCGCCAAAGGCAAGAGCGCTCATGCCGCCAGCAACTTCTTGGGTGACAACGCCATTTACAAACTGCTGCCCATCATCGACGCCATCAGCAAACTGGAACCGGAATTGGGCGACCACCCGTTCTTAGGACATGGACGCATCACCGTCACCGATATGCACGTCAAAACGCCAAGCATCAACGCGGTGCCGGATGAGGCGCTCATTTATATCGACCGTCGCGTGACTTTTGGGGAGGAACCGCTGGCAGAACTGGAACGTATCCGCAAGATTATTGGGGATCGCCATGATATTCAGGCGTCGATCCTGTATTACAATGATCCGAGTTACACCGGTTTTGTGTTCCCAGTCGATAAAATCTTCCCAGCGTGGGCGTTGGATGAGGATCATTTCTTTGTCCAAGCTGGCATCAAGGCGGGTGAGCAGTTGTGGGGATCGATGACGACGGGCAAGTGGGATTTTTCCACCAATGGTATTTATTGGATGGGCAAGGCGGGCATCCCCTCCATTGGCTTTGGTCCGGGCGATGAGATACACGCACACACGGTGATCGATCAAGTTATTCTGGCGGATGTCGTGCGCGCCACCGAGTGGTATGCCCTGCTGCCCAGCTTGGTGAGGTAAAACTATGGCAATGGATGTCAATATGATCATCCGTCCAGCGGATGATTTGCAAATGCGGGTCGAAGGCGCACAGTTTGTCATCAGTGTAGGTGGCACGACTCTGCCAATGGCTGATTTTACTTTTGCGGTGTTGAATACCTTTCGTACTCCACTTACCTTTGGCGAAGGGACAAAAAAACTTCAGGCGACGACGACCGGCATCCATCAATGGATGATGATCACGGCGGAGATCGTCCGATTATTGGATGAGGGCGCGTTGGTGAGTGATGCCCCCCGCCGCGCTCGTCAAGCGATTGAGTCTGCGCCGACCAATCAAGAGATCAAACTGCATATCAATTTGCTGCGCGATGTCGTGCGTACTGAAGCCTATTTGGAGGCGCTGCGACAGGTGGTTCAACCCGATGACGTGGTGGTCGATATTGGCACGGGCAATGGCATCTTGGCGATGGGGGCATTGCAAGCGGGGGCGCGTCATGTTTACGCGATTGAGGCGGGGCTAATGGCGAAGACTACCCGCGAGATTTTCGCCGCCAATGATTTTGCAGATCGCACCACGCTGATCGAAGGGTGGTCGCTGCGGCTGGATGTGCCCGAAAAAGCGGATGTGTTGGTCAGCGAAATTTTGAGCAATGATGTCTTTACCGAAAATGCTTTGCAAGCCACCCGTGATGGCGTCCGTCGGTTCTTGAAACCGGGAGGGCGTGTCCTACCAACGCACGCGCGGATGTATATATGGTTGGTCAATATGCCAGAATATATGCTCGCCAATCGCTCGGTGCGCCCCGCCGATACTGAAGATTGGCAAACTCGTTACGGGTTGGATTTTGCGCCTTTGTATGACAATCAATGGAGTGGGCGACCGTTTCTTGAGGTCTATCCGCCGCAATTGCCGGATTGGCAGTTGCTCAGTGAGGCGGTTTTAGTCGCGGATGTGCGCTTAGATCAGATCGAGGCGCTGACCTATGAGCTTGAAACCGTTGCCCATTGTACAAAGAGCGGGCATGTCAACGGCATGTTGGGCTATTTTGATTTGGAGATCGCCCCCGGCGTGAGCATTACTACCAATCCATTTGCCGAAATACGCGCCAATTCGTGGGCAAATTCGGTGTGGTTGGCAACGCCGACCGATGTTGTGGAGGGCGATTCCTTCCGCATCCGCTTGAAACACGAGAATCGCATCCCGCTGACCGTCGAAATCTTCGCCGAACGGATCGAAACGGGATCGTAACGGCAATCTGTGGATGGGTTCACCGTTATAATTGTTGGGCAAGCGCACTATTTTATTTCGCTATCAAGACGATGTTGAAGGAAATCTCATCATGCAAACAGATCTTCGTGGGCGCGACCTCATCACAACGCAAGAATGGACTCGCGACGAAATTGATACCTTGCTGGAAGTCGCGTGGGATTTGAAGCGCAAGCGGGCAATGGGCGAGTCGCACGCTTTGCTGCGCGACAAAGTATTGGCGATGTTGTTTTTCTTCACCAGCACCCGCACCCGCGCCAGCTTTGAAGCAGGGATGGCACAACTGGGCGGGCACGCGATGTTTATCGATAGCGAGACCACCCAAATTAGTCACGGGGATACCGCCAAAGAGATCGGCGAAATCATCGGGCGCTACACGGACGGGATCGCGATTCGCCAATGTGATTGGAACTACGGCAACAAATATATTCGCGAAGTGGCTGCCGCCAGCCGCGTGCCGGTGTTGAATATGCAGGATGATGTCTATCATCCCTTCCAGATTCTCGCCGATTTGATGACGATTCAAGAGAAGTTCGGGCGCGATCTGCGTGGCAAGACGATCAACGTCAGCTATGCCTATGCCAGCAGCTATCAGAAGCCGTTGAGCGTACCGCAAAGCTTGATTCTGTTGATGGCGCGCTATGGGATGAATGTGCGTTTGACTGCCCCGCCGGAATTTGGTCTTATGCCGGAGATCGTCGAACAGGCTCGCGAAAACGCCAAACGCAGCGGGGGATCGTTTGAACAGCTTGATCAATTTGATGAGGGCTTCAAAGATGCGGATATCATTTATGCCAAGTCGTGGGGCTGTTGGATGACGACCGAAGACAAAAATGAGTCCGCAGTGATCGGGCGTAAATACACGGATTGGATCACGGACTCGCGGCGGATGGCGCTCGCCAAAGAACATGCCGTTTATATGCACTGTCTGCCCGCTGACCGCAACATTGAAGTCACAGACGAAGTGATCGATGGGGCGCAAAGTATCGTGTATGACGAGGCGGAAAATCGTTTGCATGTTCAGAAAGCAGCAATGGCACTGACCATGCGTTAGACAGGCACACTGCCTGTCACAAAAACCGCTTGATTCGGATGGGCGGATGGGTTGATGCCACTGGCATGGACTCATCCGCTCAATTCAAATCCCATAATGAAGCGCTTATTGCCGACTGATGCGAGTGAATAGGATTGCCCCATGCGTTCATTTTTGCAGAGTGTTTTTACTGATCTCCGCGCGCGCCGTAATCTTGATGTTTATGTGGTGGCGACCTTGGCGCTGATCCTCGCCATGTTGTCAGTGATCCCCGATGCGGTCTCCAACGAGGCGCAAAATGGGATCATCCTCGCGTCACTGGGGCTGCTGGTGATCAACTTGCGTGCCGACCGCCGGCACGACGGTTCGCTGGATGAATTTTTAGGGACGCGCGCCGAACTGCGCATCCCTTTTCGGGATCGCTTGAAAGGGGTGGAACAGCTTTATATTTATGCGGCATCGGCGGCGAATGTCCTCAATGCCGATCATATGGATGTGTTGCACGATGAAATCCTTGATAAAAAATCAGGGGTGTTGCATGTGATCTTGCAAAACCCGCATGAAGACGCAGCGGTCAAGATCTTGGTACGTCAGCTCGATCAATCCACCGAGCGGATGGTGCAAAGCCTGATGGACGAAATCCCCAACACCATTCGGCGGTTGCGTCATGTCAAAGACTGGAAAACGCGCGGGAAATTTGCCTATAAACTTCTCGATTACAGCCCCGGCTTCAGCTTGGTGGCGGTCGATCCCCATCGGAACAGCGGCTATATCATTGTGGAATTTTATGGCTTCCACAACGAATCGACCGATAAGCGTATGAGCATCACGATTTATAAACGCGAGTCGGATTATTGGTTTTCGTATTGGTGGCGGCAATTTGAGGCGATGTGGGCAGATCCGCACGCGGTCGATGGTGATTCGGTCACGCTGTAAGGCGGTTGTGCCCTCCCTGAATTTTTGGGGGTGATAGCTATTTTTAAGGAGTCCAGCACATGGTTGGTAAACTCGCTACAGTTGCGATTGGTGGCAATTCGTTGATCGAAGACCCCAAGCATCCCGAAGTGATCAATCAATGGGAGGCAGTGCGCGTGACTTGTGAACACATCGCTGCCATGATCGCCGAGGGGTGGAGTGTGATCGTCACGCATGGCAATGGTCCGCAAGTGGGGTATATCTTGCGGCGTTCGGAACTGGCGGCGGATCAGGTACATACGGTGCCGCTGGATTTAATTGTGGCGGATACGCAGGGCAGTATCGGCTATATGATTCAGCAGTCGCTCGATAACGCCCTCCGCCGGCGCGGGATTAATCGCACGATTTTGACGGTAGTCACCCAAGTGCGGGTCGATGCCGACGATCCGGCATTTGCTCATCCGACCAAACCGATTGGCAGCTTTATGACGGAAGCCGACGCGCGGTTGTATGAAGCGGATGGCTGGCAGGTGATGGAGGATGCCGGACGCGGGTGGCGGCGGATCGTTGCGTCGCCCAAGCCACAAGCGATCCATGAAATTAACGCGATTCGGGCATTGGTGATGAACGATTATATTGTGATCGCGGTGGGTGGCGGTGGGGTGCCGGTGATCCGCAACGAACAGGGGGAATTGCGGGGCACCTTTGCCGTCATCGATAAAGATCGCGCCAGTAGTTTATTGGCACAAGAATTACGGGCGGATTTGTTGGTGATCTCGACTGGGGTTGAAAAATGTGCGCTTGATTTCAAAAAGCCGACGCAGCGCACGCTGGATCAAATGACATTGGCGGAGGCGCGGCAATACATCGCCGAAGGGCATTTTGCGCCCGGCAGTATGTTGCCGAAGATCGAAGCGGCGGTGGAATTTGTGCAGATGGGGGGACCGATGGCGATCATCACCGATCCCGCAAATCTGGCACGGGCGCTGCGGGGCGAGACGGGGACGCGGGTGGTACCGGGGTAGAGGACGATTATGGCGGATGTGGCTTTATTGAAGTGCTCGTTGTGTGGGCGGGAGTATCGTCCTGATGCGGTTGAATATACGTGCCCGCTGTGCGGTGCAGTCGGGACGCTAGATGTCCTGTTTGATTATGCCGACTTGACGGCGCGGCTGGATCGCGATGCCTTGACTGCCAGTCGTGCCCAGTCGATGTGGCGTTACCGGGACTTGCTGCCGTTGCCAGAAGGGGCAGCGGTGTCGCCGTTACGGGTAGGCACGACCCCGCTGTATGACGCCCCCCGTCTCGCCGCTGATCTGGGTCTACGACAGGCGTGGGTGAAAGATGATGGCGCAAATCCGACGGGATCGCTGAAAGACCGCGCCAGCGCGCTCGTTGTGGCGCGGGCACAAGCATTGGGATTTGCGACGGTTTCCACCGCCAGCACCGGCAATGCGGCGGCGGCATTGGCGGGGATCGCCGCGTCTGTCGGGCAGTCGGTGGTGATTTTGGTGCCGGTTGCCGCGCCAGAGGCGAAAATCGCGCAACTGTTGGTCTATGGCGCGCGGGTGTTGTTGGTCGAAGGCACCTACGATCAAGCGTTTGATCTGTGTGTGGCATTGTGCGAGTCTGAGGGATGGTATTGCCGTAACACGGGCATGAATCCCTATACGGTGGAGGGCAAGAAGACCGTCAGCTACGAGATTGCTGAGGACTTAGGCTGGGATGTGCCCGATGCGGTGGTCGTTAGTGTGGGGGATGGCAACATCTTAGCGGGGGTACACAAGGGCTTTGTCGATCTACATCGTTTGGGCTGGATTTCGCGCATTCCCCGCCTGATCGGTGTACAAGCAGCAGGCAGTCGGGCTTTGGTGGATGCGTGGGAGCAAGGGCTGAATGCCGCTGACATGGTGCCGCAACCTGCCGAGACCATCGCGGATAGCATCAGTGCTGGGTTGCCGCGTGACCGTGCAAAGGCGCTGCGGGCAGTGCGCGAAACGGGTGGGGCGCTGGTCGCGGTGTCGGATGAGGCAATCCTAACAGGCATCCCCGCTTTGGCGCGTCATACTGGGGTATTTGTCGAACCGGCAAGTGCGGCGGTTTACGCTGGGGCGCACCGTGCTGTAGAATATGGATACTTACAAGCCAGTGAGCGAGTCTTGTTTTTGTTGACGGGCAACGGGCTAAAAGATGTGCGCCGCGCTCAACAAGCCGTCAGTGGGGTAAGCGCGGGGATGCGCGTCCCTGTGGATGCAGAAGTCGTGCGAAACATGTTGTTATCAAGCTGACTTTGATGAGGCGCTCGGTTTCTCAGTTTTCTGCACTAAATCATCGATATGATCGTCTTTTTCGCCTAATATGGAAAATGACATGTCTCAATCACATCCTACGTTCACTATTGTCGCCCCCATCTATAATGAGGAGGGCAATATCACCTTGCTGCACGAACGCATCAGCCAAGTCATGACGGGTGTGGGCGAGTCGTGGGAACTGATCATGGTCAATGATGGGAGCGTGGATCGTTCACCGGAGATGATGGACGAGATCGCCACGCGCGATCCGCACGTCAAAGTGATCCACTTCGCGCGGAATTTTGGACACCAAATTGCAGTGACGGCGGGGATCGATTATGCGCGTGGCGATGCGGTGATCCTGATCGATGCTGATTTGCAAGACCCGCCAGAAATCATCCCCGACATGATCGCCAATTGGCGGGCAGGGTATCAAGTGGTCTACGCCATTCGCGATCAGCGGGAGGGCGAGTCGTGGTTCAAGATTTTTACGGCACGCCTCTTTTATCGCATCATTTATCGCATCACCGATGTGAAAATTCCGCTGGACACGGGGGATTTTCGCTTGATGGATCGTAAAGTGGTGGATGTCCTAAAGTCTATGCGTGAACACAATCGCTTCATCCGGGGGATGACGAGTTGGGTGGGCTTTAAGCAGACGGGCGTCAAGTATGTGCGCAAGGCGCGGAATGCAGGCGAGACCAAATACCCGCTACGCAAGATGATTCGTTTTGCTTGGGACGCGGTGACGGGTTTTTCGTTCTACCCACTTCAGGTGATGATCTATGTCAGTTTGATTTTAGGCGTGCTGGCATTGCTGACGATTCCGGTGATCGCGCTGTTGCGCATCGCCATTGGTATGGAGTTTTTCGGCGGGCAAGCCACGACGATCATTCTTTTGCTGCTGCTCAGTTCGTTTCAATTGTTTTTCTTGTTTATACTAGGTCAATATGTCGCACGCACTTATGACGAAGCGCGTGATCGACCGCTTTATATTGTCATGACAGTGACCGGGCAAGAATCTGACGCCGCCCCCACCCCCGTGACCCGCCGTGAGGCGGTACGGATGGACGCGCCCATTGTTCACTCCCCCTTGATGGATTGAGCAAGCACGCCGATGCTCCATTGCCGTGATAAGGGGAGTATTGTTTGATCTTGGAAAGGAGAGTGTCCCAGTGAAGCGTGATGATCAGCCTGAAGAGGATGTGCAAAAACAAGTAGTACACTATCGCGAGATCGTGCTGCAATATGAGGCGCTTGACGAGCAAATCGACGCGCTGATTATGACCTATGGCGGTAGCTCCGAGAAAATGCCGCAGTCGGAACTGGTCCACTATCGCGAACTAGCGCGGCAACGTGATGAAGTGTTCAGCGAGATGCGCGCCCTAGAGCAAACGCTTGACTTGAATTCAGAATAGGGATCAGGGTTTAGGGGGTTAGGAATAGGGCAAAACAAGCGCGTGATTTGAAATAAACACGTTTACAAAATGGGGATAATATTGTTGAGGGCTTAAGCGACCCTGTTTTGACGAGGGGAATACCTCAACTGAATGTAATGGCACGCTTGCGTTATTTGTTTTTGAACACATGGAGATATACCTTTGATCACTGGTCCTACATTTTCGGAAATGCTGCATCCGATCACGATTCAAGCAGATATTCGGGCGCGGGCGTTAGCTGCAAAAGCGACAGATCCGCTTGACCCGATAAACCTTTTCAATATTACCTGGCGCGATGAACACAACGAAATTTATCATGTCGTGCTGCCCCACGAATTGACTGGGGTGGATGCCGAAATTGTGGTGTTGTACGGCAAGAAATTTCCGTCGGGCAGCCACAAAGTCGGGGCGGCGTATTCTGTCCTGCTGGAAAAAGAATTGTTTGGCGAGGTCGATCCGGCGGTCAACACGCTGGTATGGCCCTCGACGGGCAATTATGGCATTGGGGGGGCATGGGTCGGTGGACGCATGGGCTGTAACAGCTATGTGGTCTTGCCCGAAGGCATGAGTCGCGAACGCTTTGAGCGCATCGAAAGTTATGGCGCGAAGGTGATCAAGACGGTGGGCAGCGAGAGCAATGTCAAAGAAATTTATGACGAGACTCATCGCCTCCGCAAGAGTGACCCCAATATCCGCATTCTGAATCAGTTTAGCGAGATGGGCAATTATCGCTTTCACTACTATGTGACTGGCAACACGATTTGCGAACTGGCGGACGTGCTGGCACAGCGGGGCATCGGCAATGGCAAGATCGCGGGCTTTGTGTGGGCGATGGGCAGTGGGGGCACTAATGCCGCTGCGGATCGCATAAAGCAGGTATTCCCCGATGCGCGCAATGTCGCGCTGGAGCCGATCCAGTGCCCGACATTGTACAACAATGGCTATGGTGCCCATGATATTCAAGGCATTGGCGATAAGCATGTGACTTGGATTCACAACACATGGAACGTAGACGCCTTGATGTGTATTGATGATCTGGCGTGCAAGAAGGGCGTGCAACTGCTTAGCGAACAAGCTGGACGCGATGCGCTGGTCAAACGGTATGGTGCCGACCCAGCGGTCGTGGAAAAATTGAGCGATCTGTTTGGGATCAGCGGCATTTGCAATATGCTCGGCGCGATCAAGACCGCAAAACATTATCAATTAGGCAAGGGTGAAGTCGTCGTCACTGCGGCTGCGGACAGCCTAGACCGTTATTATTCGGTCATGGATGCGTTACGCGCGCAGTATGGGGCGCTGGATGAGGCTTCGGCAGTGGGGCGGATCGAAGGTATTTTCCATGCCGCGACGACCGATTGGACGATGGACGGCACGGCGGAAGCGCGCGAACGCTGGCACAACCTAAAGTATTATACGTGGGTGGAGCAGCAGGGCAAGACGGTCGAAGAACTAGACGCCCAGCGTGATCCCGAATGGTGGATTGGGCATCAAAACCGCGTGAGCGAAATCGATGCCCGTTTGGTGGCAGCTCGCAACGGGTAAGCGCTCGTCAACAGGGCAGACAGGGGAGGGGGTGATCCAAGACGGGTCGTCCCTATTTCCCACTAGACAACTTTAGACTGCCCCTTGTTTTCATGATATTGAGTCGGTTGTGTTGAAAAATGAGGTCGTCATGTTGCCTGATGATGTGTTCTTGGTGGGGGTGATCAACCGCCTGCGTGACTTGACGGCGGCGCGTGATGGACATTGGTATCGTATCCCACTGAGCCGCTTTAAGTACGATTTGACTGTGGATAAAGTGGATTGCCTAGCGTTTTTCTTAAGCAGTAAATTTGGAGAATTGAACGGTTCGATCCCCTATTATGCCGTCAAAACAGGCGTGGAATTGGTGCGTCGCCGCGATTTATTGCCTGATGAAGCCGATAACCCCCGCGCCGATGAGCAATATTATCGGGTCGCGCTGGGCGGTTTTAGCGAAAAAATGCCGCCGATTGTGAACAATACCAAACGCACGATTGCCTTTATTTATACGACGTGGGATCGATTTTTTGTGGCTAAAACAATCGCTGACTTGTACAGCCGCAGTGATGATTTTGTGGAACGTCTGCAAATGCGCTTGCTGCGTGAAGGCATCGCTTCGGAACGGACATGGGAGGCACAACGCCGCGCCGATCCTTTATTGCCGATGATGCGCTTACGGTGCCATGATGGGCAGACCTTGATGGTCACGCTGATGGAAATGGACTCGTCGAGTGAAAAAAACAAGGAACGCCAGCGCCGACAAGAAGAGGACGCCCTGCGCGTTATTCGTGAACGTATCAGTCAAACGCAAGGACCTTTGACCTTAAGCATCCCCCTATTTTATTAAAGGTGAGTCGCTATGCTCATCACCAATGCACAACTGATCACCTATACCGACGCTGGCATCATTCCTGATGGGGCGTTGCTCATCCTCAACGGGCTGATTCAAGCCATCGGCACGACTCGTGATTTGATCGCGCGCTATCCCGATGTGGCGCAACTGGATGCGCGCGGGCAATTTGTTATGCCGGGCAATGTCAACGCGCACACCCATTTTTATGGTGCCTATGCGCGTGGCATGGCAATCCCCGGTGACGCGCCTGCCGACTTCCCGGCAATTCTGCGGCGCTTGTGGTGGAACCTTGATAAGGCGCTCGATCCGGAAGCTGTGCGTTATAGCGCCTTGGTCACAATTATTGATGCCATCAAGAGTGGCACCACGACCTTGTTTGACCATCACGCCAGCCCCAATGCGATTGACGGCAGTTTAGATATTATCGCGGAAGCGGTCAAGACGGCGGGAATGCGAGCGGCATTGTGTTATGAGGTGAGCGACCGTGATGGCGAAGAACGCACCCAAGCTGGAATCGCCGAAAATGTTCGCTTTATCAAAGCATCGGCTGCCGATTCCAATGTGCGCGGCTTGTTTGGCTTGCACGCCAGCATGACTTTAAGCGATACCACGTTGCGCGCCTGTGTCGATGCGGTACCCGCCCATACGGGTTTTCATATCCATGTTGCCGAGCATGAAGCTGATCAAGAAGACAGCCTCGGCAAGTATGGGGTGCGTGTGGTGCCGCGCTTGAAGGCGCATGGCATTTTGAGCGACCGCACGATCACTGCGCACTGTGTTCATATTGATGCCGACGAAATGGCACTTCTGCAAGAATCGGGCGTATGGATTACGCATCAAGCGCGTTCTAATATGAATAATGCTGTGGGCGCGCTGGCGTTTGACACGCTGGCGGCGCGCGACATGAAGCTGTGTTTGGGCACGGACGGCTTTTTTGGCAGTATGTGGGAAGAATGGAAAGCCGCCTATTTCTTGCATAAGGTGATCCACCGCGACCCGCGCCGTGCCAATGGTGCCGATGTTGCGGCGGCGGCGGCGCGCAATCACCAGCTTGCCGCGCAGGTGTTCGGCGGCACCTTTGGCATTTTGGAGGTCGGGGCGCGGGCGGATGTGATTTTCGTCGATTACCATCCCTATACCCCGCTGACACCCGGAAACTTGGCATGGCATATTTTGTTTGGCTTGGATGCTTCGGCGGTCACGACAACCATCGCGGGTGGTAGAATATTGATGCAAGACCGCACTTTATTGACTCTGGATGAACGCGCTATCGCTGACGCAGCCCGAGAAATCGCGCCGTCGGTGTGGGCACGTTACGCCCTTATCTCAGGAAAAGACTCATGACACAGGAGAGAGACTTGCCGCTTTTATTGACGGTTGCCGTGCTGGGTGGTACAGGCAAAGAGGGTAGCGGTTTGGCGATGCGTTGGGCGATCAATGGCTATCGGGTGATTATTGGGTCGCGCGATGCCGAAAAAGCGGTTGCCAAAGCTGCCGAAATGAATGCCGAACTGGGCGGGGATTATCTGGTGGGGATGGGCAATCCCGAAGCGGCAGCACAGGCGGAGCTGGTAGTGATCAGCGTGCCCTATACTGCCCAACGGTCAACGCTGGAAAGTGTTCTCGACCAAATTCGCGGCAAAATCGTGATCGATGTGACGGTGCCATTGCAACCGCCAGCGGTACGCACCGTGCATGTGCCCGAAGGTCACGCGGCAGCGTTGGAGGCAAAGGCGCTGTTGGGGGACTCTGTGCGCTTGGTGTCGGCGTTCCAAAATGTGAGCGCGGAAAAGCTCAAAAATCCCGACCAAGAGGTCGATTGTGATGTGTTGGTGTGCAGCGATGATGCCGACGCCAAAGCTGATGTCATTCGTTTGGTGGAAGCCGCTGGAATGCGCGGTATTGATGCCGGTCCGCTGGCGAATGCCGTCGCTGCCGAGTCGTTGACGCCGGTGTTGCTGTATATCAACAAGAAATATGGCGTCAAAGGGTCGGGGATTCGTATTACCGGGATTGTCTGAGATGGCAGAAACTGCCTTAAATCTGACGGCGCTGTCTGGTATCCCCGTGATTCAGCCGGGGGATGATCTCGTGCGTGTGATCGTTGCTTCGCTGGATCGTGACGATCAGCGTCTCGCGGATGGGGATGTGTTGGTCGTCACCTCAAAGATCGTTTCCAAATCCGAAGGGCAATTCGTGCGTTTGGCGGAGGTGACGCCCTCGCACCGTGCCGAAGAACTCGCCGCGCAAACGGGCAAAGATGCGCGCGTTGTGGAACTGGCACTCCGCGAAAGCGTCGAAGTCTCGCGCGTGACCACTAACATCATGGTGACGCGGCATCGCTTGGGCTTTGTGTCCGCCAATGCCGGCATCGATCAGTCGAATGTCGATGGCGGTGACGACACCGTACTGCTGCTGCCGCGTGACCCCGATGCGTCGGCACGGGCGATCCGGGATGGGTTGGAAATCGCGACGGGGGCGGTAGTGGGCATCGTGATCAGCGATTCGCACGGGCGACCGTTCCGCTTTGGCAATGTTGGCGTGGCGATTGGTGTGGCGGGGGTGCCGGGGTTGATCGACCTGCGCGGCGAAAAGGATATGTTCGGGCGGGTGCTGCGCGTGAGCGTGCAGGGCTATGCCGACATGATCGCCGGAGCCGCCGGTTTATTGACAGGCGAGGGTGCCGAAGGCTTGCCCGTCGTCCTCATGCGCGGCTTGCGCTATGCCTATGAGGACACCGACGCCGGTGCCATCAACCGACCGCCGGAAACAAGTTTGTACCGTTAGAATGGATTGAGAACCTTCGTGCAGCCTGATGTGAACGTAGGACAGAGCATTTTATGGGATGTCCTCTTGAATCGTCGGTCGATCCGGCGTTATACCGATATTCCTGTCGAGCGCGCGTTGATTGAGCGCTTGCTGAGCGCGGCGATATGGGCGGCATCGGCGCATAATCGCCAGCCATGGCGTTTTGTGGTGGTTGTGGACGCCGCAACCAAGGAACGACTGGCGCGGGCGATGGGCGCTCAGTTGCGACTGGATTTGGAAGCGGACGGCGCGCCCGAAGATGGGATCGCCAAAGATACAGCGCGCTCTTACGCCCGCCTGACGGGTGCCCCAGTCTTGATCGTATTGTGTTTGACGATGGCGGATATGGATACCTATGCCGATGCGGAGCGCCAACAGCGGGAATTGGTGATGGCGATCCAAAGCACGGCGATGGCGGGTCAAAACTTGTTGCTTGCCGCCTATGATGCGGGCTTGGGGGCGTGCTGGATGTGCGCGCCCTTATTTTGTCCGCAGGTGGTCCGCGCTACCCTTGACCTGCCCGAAGATTGGCAACCGCAAGGCATTATCAGCATCGGGTATCCGGCTGAGGCGCGTCACAAAGAGCGCCGCCCCTTAGAATCGAACGTTTTATGGCGTTAGGTGTGCGCATTCTGCGCAGTCAGATCGATATGGAACATTTTGATAAACAAGTTGTGGTGTTGGTGGGCGGCGTGGGCGGCGCAAAACTAGCGCACGGTTTGGCACAAATCCTGCCCTCTTCTCAACTGACGGTGATCGTGAATACCGGTGATGATTTTTGGCATTATGGCTTGCGGGTGTGCCCCGATCTTGATACCGTAATGTACACCCTAGCGGGGGTGGTTGATAAACGGAATGGTTGGGGTGTGGCGGATGATACCCGTGCCATGCTAGGGGCATTGCGCCGGTATGGGGAACAACCCTGGTTTGGATTGGGGGATCAAGATATCGCCACCCACCTCTTGCGATCTTTGGCGTTACGGTCGGGCGAGCGTTTGACGACCATCACCGAGCGCTTGACAAAAAGCTTGGGCATTCTTCATCGGATTTTGCCAATGACGGATGAACCCGTCGCGACGATGATCGATACCATTGAGCAGGGAGAACTCGAATTTCAAGAGTATTTTGTGCGCTATCGTTGGCAACCGAGGGTGCGTGCCATCCGTTATGCCGGGGCGGATGACGCCTATGTCACGCCGGAGGTGGAAACAGCCTTGCGGGCGGCGGATGTGATCCTTTTGGGTCCTTCCAACCCATGGCTCAGCGTCGCGCCGATCTTCGCGGTGCCGGGCTTGCGCGATCTGCTGGTCGAACGGGCGGACGTGCCGCGCGTCGCTTTAACGCCGATTGTCGCGGGGCAAGCGTTGAAGGGTCCCGCTGCCAAAATCATGGCGGAATTAGGGCATGAAGTTTCGGCACGGACGGTCGCGGCATTTTATGGAGACGCGATTAACGGTTTTGTCTATGATGAGCGGGATGCCGACTTGCGTTTTGCCGAGGTAGAGAAATCATCCACCTTACATACCTTATCCTGCGATACGATTATGAATGATGACGACAGCCGGGCGGTGTTGGCGCGCCGGATGTTGGAATGGCTGTTGACATGGGACACCCTGCCTGTTCAGGTGATGCCATAGGGTAGCGGGTGTTTTGTCGGTGGGATCGAAATGTTTTTATCACGAAAGGAGGAAGGGCGCTGTGATAACTTGTGCGGGTCGGATGTTTTGACAAGCAGGAGCAATGCGCCAATGTGGATGAGTATATGGGTGATTATTCCCGTAAAGCCCCTGAGCCGCGCGAAGAGCCGTCTGTCCGATGTGCTGGATAACGATGCCCGTGCGCGGCTGACGGAGTATATGTTTCGTCGCGTGTTGGTGGCGGTCAAAGGCGCTTCGCAAATTGCCGGCACGCTGGTGATCAGCCGTGATACGCGGGCGTTGGCAATCGCGCGGGAACTGGGCGCGCATACGGTACAAGAAAGTGGGCACCCAGAATTGAACACCGCACTCACGCGGGCGACACAAGTAGTGTTGGGCTGGCGCGGGAGCGCGGTCATGGTGTTGCCAGCGGATTTGCCGTTGATCACGTCCGAGGATGTCGGCGCGATTGCCGATCTGGGCATGTTCGATAACACCGTCGTGATTGCGCCCGATGCGGTGCAAGACGGGACGAATGCGCTGTTCACACGTCCAGCGGGGCTGATCGAATATATGTATGGGATCGGCAGCTTCAAACGGCATATCGCGCTTTCGGAAGCGGCAGGGGCGCGTGTGAAGGTTTACGAATCGGATCGGGTGGCACTCGATATCGACATGCCCGCCGATTTAGAAACGTTTCGCGCCTTGCACCCCGAAGTCGATGCCGAAACCGCGCCCCGTAGTTCGTGAAGGCGCGTCTCTTAGTGCGCAACGGGGCGTTCTTTAACAGTTAGATTTTGTGGAACTGATACTATTTTGATCTTAGGGATGGCATGTGCGCCACCTGTTCACCACTTAAGGGAAAATCATGGCAGACAGAGTTGCCCTTTATTTACAAGATGCCCATTCGTTGCAAGACGCTATTCGTTATGTGCAATATGCAGAACAACGCGGTTTTGAAGCGGTGTGGCAAGCCGAAAGCCGGCTCGTGCGCGATGCCATTGTGCCGATGGCGGCATTTGCGGCGACCACCAGCAAGATCAAAATTGGGAGCGGCGTGATCAACAATTGGACGCGCAACGCCGCCGTGATCGCTTCGACCTTTTTGACGCTGGATGACCTCGCCCCCGACCGCATCATCTGCGGGATCGGCGCATGGTGGGATCCGCTGGCGGCGAAGGTGGGTATTGAACGCCGCAAACCCCTGCTGGCGATGCGCGAGACGGTCACGGTGGTGCGTGATTTGTTGGCGCGCAAACGGGTGACGTTTCATGGGGAGTTCGTCAACCTGACGGATGTCGAACTGGATGTCGTGCATGGGCGCAAGGAAGCGCGCAATGTGCCGATCTACATCGGTGCGACCGGAATGCAAATGATGGCGCTGACGGGCGAAATTGCCGATGGCGTGGTCTTGAATTATCTAGTCTCGCCCAAATACAACGAAGAGGCTTTGGCGCAACTGGAGGTCGGGGCGAAGAAGGCGGGGCGACGCCTTGACGACATTGACCGCCCGCAATTGGTGGTCTGCTCGGTCGATCATGACCGCAAGAAAGCGCTCGATGGCGCGCGGAAACTGGTCACGCAATACTTGGGACAACAGCCACACATCATGAAAGCGTCGGGCGTGCGCCAAGAACTTTTGGACGAGATCGCCCAAGTGCTGACCTGGCCCGCCACCGAAGAACAAATTGAAGAAGCCATGCGCCTCGTCCCTGATGATGTCGTGCAAGCGGTCACTGCCAGCGGCACCCCCCAAGAAGTGCGTGCGAAAGTAAAGGAATATGTCGCCAATGGCACGACCTGTCCAATTTTGTACCCCTTGGGCGATGACGTGCGGTTGATGATCGACACTTTCGCGGATGGGTATGGCACCGCTTAGTGTATCGCGGTGTGCGTGGGGGGCGGGCTTGAAAGCGTCCCCCTCATGACCGAATCCTTGCTGGCGGAGGCGTTCCGCGCACAGGCGCAACAGGCACGCCGTCAAGCACGGCGGGTCGCGTTCTGGATCGCCGCTCTCGTGCTGGTTGTGGCGCTGATCTATATCGTCAATGCGTTGTCGCTGACGGGCGGGCGTTTTTTGCTGCCGCTGGACGACGCCTATATCCACTTGCGTTATGCCGAGACGATAGCGCAAGGACACCCCTATCAGTACAACACGGGCGAAGCGCCGACCTCTGGCGCGACTAGCTTTTTATACCCCTACCTGTTGGCACCCGCTTTTTTGGTCGCCCCCCAAGCGCTTGATGTGGCGTGGTGGTCGGTACTCGTCGGGATCGGCGCGCTGATGGTGTCTGCGAATCTGGTTTACCATTTGGTGAGCGCGCTCGGCGGGCGGCACACGGTAGCGTTGTTGGCAGCGCTGACCTTTGCGCTCAACGGCGCGTTGCAGTGGCACGCCCTCAGCGGCATGGAGACGATGCTCGTGGTCACGTTTGCACTGCTGACGTGGCTGGGGGTGGCGCGCGGCGCGGATCGCCTAATCTTGATCGGCGCGGCGGGGTCGGCATTGCTGCGTCCCGAAGGCGCGCTGGTGCTGGTGGCTGCTCTCGTCGCCTTGCTCATCCGGCGGGTGGGTGCCGTGCCGATTGGAATGCGCCGGATCGCCTTTGCGGGCGGGCGCGGGCGGGCACATTTGATCCTGCCGGTGTTGTTGATGGGCGCAGTGCTGGTAGCGCAACCCGTCGTCAATGGCGTGATCACCGGTTCGCTGATCGCCTCGGGGGGGAGCGCCAAATCGATTTTTGGGACGGTGCCGCTGGACTGGTGGGCGGCGGTCGTCCGCGTGCTTGAGAACTTTGTCCGCCTGTGGACGGAATTCTTGCTGAGCTTCAGCATCGAAAGCGGGTATCTGCCGTTTGGGGGCGGGATCGCGGCGCTGGTGGGGCTGGCATGGTTGGGGCGGCGGCGCGATCACCGCCTGTTTGTCATCCTGCTCGGCGCATGGCTGATCGGCTTTGCGGGGGCGATCAGCACGCTCGATACCGCCTTTTGGCATTTCAAACGCTATCAGATGCCGCTGTTGGCGCTGCTCATCCCGCTGGCATTTGTGGCGCTGGAAGCCGGATTACGCACGATGCGCCGCCGTCCGCAACAGGCGGCGGTGTTGGTCAGTGCGGCGGGCATGTGGGCAGTCACCACCAGCGTGATCTTGGCGCTGACATGGTGCTTTTTCAATTATCGCGCCAATATCAGTGCCATCTATGAACAACCGTATCAGATGGCGCTGGTTTTGCGCGCGCTGCCCGACCGGAACACACGGGTGGCGGTGCATGATGTCGGGCTGATGCGCTTGTGGGGGGGACTGAACACTGTTGATATGGTCGGGTTGACGACGGCAGGCGGGGCGGAGTCGTGGCGTAACGGCCCCGGCGCGGTCGGTGAATTTTTAGAGCGAACGCGCCCAGACTTGATCGCCGCTTATGGCGTGGGGCATGGCTTGGGCTTGGGTTATCTGGAAGCGACCGATCTCTATGCTGAGGTGCTGGCGCGCTATAGCGTGCGGCTCGATCCGGCATTGAATGTGGCGTTGGCGGCGGACACGCAAGGTATTTTTCGTCCTGATTGGGCGGCGGCAGAACGGGCGGAACGGATCAGCGATTTAACGCTGGTAACGCCCTATTTGGCGGGCTTCACGCCGATCACGCGGGTGGATGTCGCAGATCTGGCATCGGAGCGCGTCCATACCTATCGCTGGACGGCACCGCGCCCCTTGCAAGGCTTCCCGACCGAATACAATCAATTTGGGCTGATCGGCTGTGTCGTGCAGCCGTGTGATAGTATGGACGGGGGGCGACACATCAGCGGCGAAGAGTCCTTCACGGTCGAGTCGGAGCCGGGGCGCGATCTGATCGTGATCACGCGGCTGCATCCAGCGGCGGCGGGCAGCTATGCCGTGTACGCTGATGAGGTCAAGATCGCCGAGCGCGTGATCCCGATGGCACCGGGCGGCTGGTTGGACGTGCCCGTATTGATCGCGGACGTGCCCACCGCCCAAACGCGCATTCGCATCGTGCCGACCGTGACGGGGGACTATCAACCTTTTGCGCATACCGTGTTTCAAGGGGACTATGCCCCCACCATCGAGTCGGGATCAGGCGCGGCGACCTTTGACAACGGGGCGCTGAGCGTGACGCCGACGTTGACCGTCGAAAATGGGCGAGCGGGGGGGCGGACGTTAGCCATCACGTTGGCATGGGTGCGGGCTGACGGCGACTCGGTGGGCGCGTGGGGCGATGATAAGCGCTTCATTCATGTCTTGAACAGCGACGATCAGATTGTGGCACAGGCGGACGGCTTTTTGGTGAACGGGATGCTGCCGCCGGGGAATTTGTTGCCGGGCGCGGTCAACGATGAGGTGCGCATTGATGTGAGCGCCTTGCCGCCCGGAGCTTATAGCGTCGTCGGTGGGTTGTATGATGCCGTGACGGGGGAACGCCCCACGCCGTCAGGGGATAGCGTTGATAGCGTCGGGCGTATCATCATCATCGACAGGTTTGATGTGGAGTGAAAGCGGGGGCGGTATGGATGATATGCGGGCGGTGGTCACAGCGCTTGCCGAAGCGCAACGGGATGCGGTCAGCGTGGCATTGGCGACGGTGATCCGCGTGCAGGGGTCGGTGCCGCGTCACGCGGGCAGCAAGTTATTGGTGTATGGCGACGGGGTGCGGGTGGGCACCATTGGCGGTGGGGCGATGGAGTCGCTGGTGATCGCCGAGTCGCTGGCGGCATTGATGGATGGGCAGACGCGCATCCGCGAGTACACGCTCAACGATATCACCGCGGGCGATCCGGGCATTTGCGGCGGCACCGTGGAAGTGTTCATTGAGCCGATTTTGAGCGCGCCGACTTTACTGGTGGTCGGCGGCGGGCATGTGGGTAAGGCGCTGGCGACGCTGGCGAAAACGCTCGACTATCGGGTGCTGCTGAGCGATGACCGACCGGAGTATTGTAATGCCGATTATGCCCCCGGCTTGGACGGCTATATCGTCTGTAAGCCGTCCGAGATCCCGGCACAGGTGACGATTAACGCCCGGACCTACGTCGCTTGTGTGACGCGGGGCTTGCCCGTCGATCTGGCATTGTTCCCGGCATTGGTGGCGACTTCGGCGGCATATATCGGCTTGATCGGCAGTGTGCGCCGCTGGACATTGACGCAAAAGGCATTGCGCGAGCAAGCCGGCTTGACCGACGCGCAGATCGGGCGCATCACCGCGCCGATAGGGTTGGAGATCGGCGCGGAGACCCCCAATGAGATCGCGATCAGCATCCTCGCGCAGATTATCAAGGTACGGCGGTCGGTGGCGCGCTAGAAAACGCGCGCTTTTGAGCGTCAACGGACCCCTGTTGCAAATCCGAAATAGCGTCATGCCGGTTCCGCCTGTACAATACCTTAAACCTTAATAACTTTAGGCATACAGCTTCAAGGCTTTTTACGTGAAAATTTTATGTATCAGCGATACGGTTGTCCCGCAAATGGAAAGCGCTGCCCACCTGCGCCGTCGTTATAACGATGTGCAAGTGTTGGTCAGTTGTGGGGACTTGCCCGCGACCTATTTGGAATTCATCACCTCGGTCTTGGGGGTGCCGCTCTTTTATGTGCGCGGCAATCACGACACGGGCTATCGCGAGTATCCGCCCGGGGGCGATGACTTGCATAACCGCACGATCAATTTTAAGGGCGTGACCTTTTTTGGCTTAGAAGGGTCAATGCGCTATAACACCAGCCCGATCCAGTATACGCAAAGTGAAATGTCGCGTATGGCGTTGGGTGCCATCCCGCTATTGATGCCGCGTCGAATGATGAAAGGGCGGGGGGTCGATATTTTTGTGACTCATGCGCCGCCCAAGGGGATTCATGACCGCGACGACTTACCGCACAATGGCTTTGAGTCGTATTTGCGCTTCATGCACATGGTCAAGCCGCGTTATCTGTTGCATGGGCATACCCACACTTGGGATAACCGCGATATTGTGCGCACGCAGTACGACGAAACGTGTGTGATGAACATTAATCCGGTGACCTTGCTGGAATTTGACGAGGGGTAAGGGACTGCCATGCGACGCCCCATATGCACCAAGTTAAGGAATCTGCCCGATGTGAAATGACGGTGAAGGTCGGTTTTATGGGGGGGATCGGCGCGGAAACATGCGGGTTTACGAAGATACCCCTCACCCCCCGACCCTAGGGCTTACGCATGAAACCTGTCAGACGGATGATAACAGGTCAGGATGGGCGTGTAAGGGCATGATATATCATGCCCCTACCGAGGATAAACCCATTGTGTGTTTTTGTGACCCTTTGTGAATATCGAGTATCCTCT
>JBBRTY010000014.1:0-36029 GCA_038248285.1 Aggregatilineales bacterium | reverse complement strand
TGGACAAACCAACGGCGGAAAATCAACAACCGGCAGCATCGCACAAGGCGAGTTCACATCGTTGTAATCCCCGGTCGCGTAATTAGCAGTGGGGTCACTCGTGAGCGGACTACCCGCATCCACATTATCGTTGATGTCTTCGGGGACAGACGGTGCCGATGCCCACCAATTCCCAGTAGCCACTGTGGGGGTTTCCCAAAAGTAGCTGTAAATCTGATTTGCGCTGCCGGTTGCCTGTCCATCATAGGCATAAAAACAGCGCGCCTAGCAAAAGTAGGCGCGCTGTTTTCATAACTTAGACTTGATCACTGCGCCGTTTGCAACGCCGCCGCCACCGCGATCAAGTCGGCGGCACAGGCACCGCGCTGTGCGAAATTGCTCTAATTTCAGTGAATCACGAATGTGCAAATTATCCATGAGTGGCTGTCATTTTAAGCCAACTTTACCCCAAAAACCTTCGATTCTTGCCACTTTCCGCATGGAGAAGGGCGGTTGAGCGCAGCGAAACGAGGCGAGGTTCTCAAATCCGTGATTCACTGAATTTAGGGTTGCTGATTAAGCGGGAACAACATTAGGGAGATCCCTCAAATACCTGAAGGAGGTTCAATGCACTTTGATCTCCGATAGGTGATCCAAGTGGTGAAACATCATCTGTGCCAATTGAAGAGATAACAGCGAGCGAAAGACCTGAGTTGTTCCATGCGCCAGCAAGAAGCGGTTGAATTTGGCGATCAACAAGTATTAGATTGGAACCAACATCCCATCGCTGTAAAGTTCCATCCGCCGCTATACTGACGACTTCATCGCTGTCATCAACAAAGTTGACATCACGAATCCATGTCTTTGATAATTGCGCATAACTTAACGCTATTGATCCCCGCGACTCTCCGCGCTCATAGCTAGGGCTGCCCGGATAGGATAAAATGGGTGTACTCGAGTCAATCGACCAAACATTGACTGCTCCGTTCATACTCCCCGACGCCAATATCTGGTTGTTGAGATTCCATTCCATAGTGGTCACGAAGATATTGCTATCATTTGGCGTTATAAACTGGATGACATTTGCCCACGTTTCAGTATTCCACACGTTGATACTCGAACTACCAGTGGCAAGATAGTCGCCATTACGGCTATAAGCTAAACTAGCGACACTTGTGGCAACTGACGCAACCTGCGTTCCAGTTTGGAGATCCCAGATAAAGAGTCCGTCTCCTCCATCTGGATCGGCACCTGACGCGATTTGTGCGCGTGTCGGCGACCACGCCAGTGCGGTTACAAACATTCCATTGCTATTTATGGTTCTAACGAGTTCCTGCGTGGTTAAATCGTAGATTTTAACCAATCCGTTTGAGAAACCCAATGCTATATACTGCTGGTCTGGACTCCAAGTAAACGCTGATATGGTTTGTGTAGTGGCTTCTTCAAAAACAGAAGTCACCCTGCCCTGCAGATTTTGGATAGTTAATACCGTTCCTTGAATAATAGCTATTGATTGATTATCAGGACTCCAAGAAGGTGCAATGCGGAAAACTTCTGTTATTGATGTCGCCGAGTCCTGTGCAAAAACAAGGAACGACGAAAAAGTAAGGCAAATTCCGAAGAGGAAGATTTTCCAGAGATAACGGTTCATCGGGTTCTCCTACCAACTCAAATGAGAATTGAAAAAGCCTTGAATGATTGTGTGTATTTTAAAAAGCCTAGTATCACCCGACAAAGTAGCATCAGATGATCCCGGTAGGGTTGTGCCTACAGAAGCTGTACCATTTGCCCAACTACGATTTAAAAATCCATCACCTATCCAGTGTTCGGGGGTTGGAGTAGGAATCGACACACATGTGTTTACCGGAGGAAATAGTAAATCAGTAGAAACACGATAAACCCAATTCAGAAACATATCCGCCGAAGCTTCGAGAATTTCCTCATTTGTTTTGATGTTTTGAGCGAAGGTAGGATTCTGCTGAAATTGAGTGATGAGTGGTGCTATCGGCGCACCTGCACCATCTCGCTGGCTTGCAGCAGGTCCGCTTCCCCATCCACGCTCACCACGAGTCCAATCAGAACTACCTGACTGATCACCCATTACACGGCTCATTGAGCAATCCTCTAGTCGATAGAAGGTGTCTAATCCAAATTCAATGCTGAGTCCTCCATTGATATCGTTACCGACAGGCGTTCCCGTTAAGAAATCGAATACGTGACCTAACTCATGTATGAGTGTATAGGAAGAAACTTCTCCGCCTGCTGCCCCTGTATAGTTATCCAGTAAGGAACCATTGCAAATGACTGCACGGGGACGTACTTGACCGGAAAATAATCCCTCTGGGAAAGCTTTGCAGTAACCTTGATTTATATCCTCATAAGGGATATCTACATAACTGATGCCTTGAGAAGTGAATGAAATCCGAACATCGGGAGCAGCACTAACATAACTCAAATCTGTTGATGTGTTTACACGCACAACAAGAACAAGTCCCGGTGCTGTACCGGTGTTTGTTGTAAAAACTCTGTTAAAGGCATCTTCAACCTGGGTGGCGTTCGATGAGTAACGAAGCAATGCGTTGCCAACTTGCCTCAATCCATTATCAACTGCAAGCAGTTCACTTGGCACCCAAGCTTGGTTTCCATCCGTTGCTAAAACGACATTGAATGATGTAGCAGATGGCGTCAAGCTTGGTAACGGCGAACCTGTCGCAGTGGGCGTAGGAGTGGGCGTGTCAATATCAATTTGACAATTGGGGCTGGGCAGCGCTGCATCCGCCCTATTCATCGCACTTTGCCCCTCTGGTGGGCAGATAGGCAGGGTCGGCGTCATCGTGGGTGTCGCGGTTGCTGTAGCTGTGGGGGTTGGCACACAGCGACGGATGTACACCGAGACCGCGCCTGCGTTGTCGGAGAAGCTACCGGGCACATCGTTCATCAGCAAGCGCAGCCGTCCGCTGGCGTTCGCAATCTCAGTCACCCCGCTGCCGATGTTGAAGTAGCCACCGCCAAAGTTGCCGATCAGCGCCGCTAAGTTAGCTGCCGACTGGACGGCGCTGGGGTTTGTCGCCCCGTACCCGTTCGGACCGACGATAAAGCCGCCGTTCTCGGTGCCGAAGTCCCACTGACCCTCCGCGCTGAAGCTGATCGCTTGCCCGCTCACAATGTCAATTCCCGTATCGAAACCCGGGGGTTCTGCGCGGGCAGGAATAGCGATGTTGACATCACACACACCCACTGGGGGAAACGTTCCCGTCGGCGTGGGTGTGGGGGTAGGGCTACACAGGTCGATAGTGACCGTTAGCGCACCTGAGTTATCCGTGTATCCACCGGGCACATCGTTCAGCAGCAAGCGCAGTCGTCCGCTGTCCGTCATGAACAGTGTGCGGCTGGTGCCGATGCTGAAGTAGCCGTTGCCGACGGTGCCAATGAGCATACTTAGATTCGCCGTCGCCGACACTGTCCCCGGATGCCTGAAGCCAGTACCTTGGGCGGAGGTCACATAGCCGCCATTGATGGTGCCGAAATCCCAGATCCCTGTCGCGCCGAAAACCACCTTTTGCCCGATGACAAGGTCGATACCCGTATCGAAACCCGGGGGTTCTGCGTTGGCGGCGGCAGAAACGGTGACCATACACGCGGAGCTGGCGGCGAACGCCAAGGGGGTAGCGAGATCAGGCACGCCCTGCAACAGGAGGTCAGGGGTCAGTTCAGCCGTCATCTACGGCACGACTTCGGACGTCGCCATATCGTCAAGCGTCGGCGCGGGGAAGGGCGTTACGCTGGCAACCGCCGTCGGAATCACTTGATCAGCAGGCTGATAGACGGTGAAGGCAGCGAATGCCACTTGATTTTGGGGCGGCATCGCCGTCACTAGGTCAGACAACGGCGCGAACGACGCCGACAAGCCCACCTGCCCCGGCGGCAGTGGCGCGGGATCGATCGTCACCAGCGTGGGCACGCCATCCACCTCGACCCACAGCATGTCACCTGCCACGTTGAGCCGCACGGTATGCGGGACGGTAGCCACGAAATTCGGCAGGGTCGCCGCTGCAATCACCACTCCCGCACGGAGCAGCAAGATCTCCCCAATTGGAGTCAGCCGCGCTTCATAGGCAAATGTGCCACTGGAGCGGGCATACAGATGAGCGGTTCCGGCGCTCACATCAACGCCTGCTTCGACTGCCACATCCGCCACGATCACCCCCTGATAAAAGATGGGCGCGCTACTGTTGAACACCAGCAGTCGGCTTCTCCCGTCGGGCTGTGGGGCATAGCCCCATCCCGGACCGGTGAAGTTCCAGTCGTTAGGATTGGGTGACGCGAATACGTCGGTAAACACAGCATTCCAAAGGACGCTCGGCAGAATCATTGGCGTCGGGAATGGTGTGTAAATCGGTGGCGCAGAGGGAACGAGCGTCTCGGTGGCGAATGACAGTGTGGTCAGCGTCCCCTCAAGGAAACGCGAGTCCGTTTTTTCTTCGGTGGGCACAGCTGGAATATTAGTTTTTACTAATATATGGGAGGGGAGGGTAATGTTAGCTGAGCAAGGGTTAGTGCGGGTGTTTCTTGGGTCACAGGTGGTTCTTGGGCAGTGACCGCCAGTGTAAGTATCAGGGTAAGAGCAACCACAAATGCTAAAAACGGGAACAACAAAGGACGACGTTTTCGATTCATGAATTCACCTTTGGCTGATTGTCAAGGGACTTACCTTATACAGAACCATGCCATCTTATCGTAGGATTAAGAGTAAGGCAAGTCATTCTTACTGGCGTAGGGCAAGCGTCAGGATCAAAAAACGCGCCAAGGGCACCCCCTCCCCTAGCGCGTTCATCAACCCTATCACCCTACTCGTTACCCCTTGAGCGGCATCTCGGGATTGCCGGGGTTGAAGTGCTTGAGCAGCACCAGCGGCTCGGTCTTGCTGCCGTTGGTGATCGTCACGCCCGCCGTCGCCGCCCCCGCCGTCACAAAGAATTCATCCTCGGTCATCTGTCCGAAGCGGATCATCGTCGGCGACGACACGGTATGATCCCCGATGTGACCGTATCCCTGCACGCAAATCGCGCCATACGCCGCTGAATCCGTCACCGTCACCGTCCGTCCGGGCAACACGGTCAAGCTTTTGGCGCTAAACCACTCGCTGCCATACACGATCCACGATTCAAAGAAGCCATCGACTGCTTCCGCCGAAGCAGTCGGGATCGGCGCACAGAAGAAGCGCTCCTTAAAATCAGGCGCGACGTTCGCCTCCCAGTCCAAAAGCGACAGCATATAATCGTAATCATAGGCTTTGTCGGGAGGCATATTGCTGACCAACAACGACCGATCCACGATCTGTTGATCGGCGATCAGCGACTGCCACATCGAAAAAATATCGCTGGCACGTTGTGGTTCATAGGTACACATCGTCCCCGGCGCGTGCAACAAACCCGGCGGCACATACCACCCGGTATCCAGTTGCAAACGGGACGCCTTCGACAAGGCGAGGATTTTGTTGTCGCCCTTCTCGAAGTTCTTCAAGCACTCCATAACTTGCTCTTGCGTGGTGCCTGGCTCTAAGCCAAAAAAAGTATAGGGGAAGGTATCGACCGCAAAATTATATTGTGACGGGTAGAAGTAGGCTTCCGGCTTACCGAGCTTGCCCACATCGGCGGCTTTCTCGTCATTGTGGTGGATGTGATGCGGCAAGGGGTACATATTGTCGAAGAATTTGCTGTACATCACCCAACCGCCATAGGCATCGATAGCGGCTTGCCCCAAAAGTTCGATCCCCATTTCTTTGATGGCTTCCGCCAGCGTCACCTTCAATTTATCGCTGACATAGATGTAGCTCATGCCCTCATCATGTGGGGTCAACGGACCGTTTTCCGCCTTGATCGTGCTAGAGAACCAACGTTCATCGATCCCGCCGCGATTGCCCCCCAGCGCATACAAATCATCCGTGTGCAGCCGTAAGCGTCGCCCCGGCACGCAAAAAGAACGTGGCACCCAAGTGGGCATCAACCGAAAAATACCCCCGCCTGATTCCAACGCTTGTTCCACATAAGACCGATTAGACATCCGTATCATCCTTTTGGGTATGGTTTATGATGAAAGATAAAGACAAAAAATTAAACAGGAAAACGCACCGGCACGATGATATTCACAACTTTGCGACGGTGCGCCCTCCTGTTCAGTCTTTCGTTTTTATTCTAGCTGACCCATAAAAATCCGTCCGCCTCGGCATCACAACCGACACAGGGGCGGGCGGATAAAACCAACAGGGCGTTTAGCCGCCCACTTCACTGATACGTTCAGCCATATTGATGCTGGTGGCATCCAAAACAATGGGCGTCAACAGCACCGGATTGGCGATGTCATAGGCACAGCCACGCGCTTCCAAAACGGCGGCGCGCAAGGCAGTACGAATTTGACCGCCGGGGAACTGCTCGACAGTGGCGTCCATGCCGCCATTGATGATGCTGCCCAAGGCTTCGGGCAAGGCATCAAAACCAGCGATCTTGATGGTGTCGCCCATGCCCAGTGCATTGATGGCTTCCAATGCACCCAACGCCATATCGTCGTTGGCGGCGATGATGACATCAGGCGGGGTTTCCAAACCGGACAAACCAGCTTCGGTCACGCTCAAGCCTTCATCACGGCGGAAGTTGGCGGTTTGTTCAAACACGATTTCGTAGGTGGGACCCGCCGCTTCAATGGTCGCGAAGAATCCTGCCTTACGGTCGATGGCAGGACCCGAACCGGGTTGCCCTTCCAGATAGAAAATGCGCGCGCCCTCTGGATAGTTGGCGATCACCCATTCGGCTTGCGCCTGCCCACCGAGGACGTTATCCGCGCCGACATGATTCAAAATGCCCTCGACACCTTCGACGCGACGATCCACCGTCACGACGATCAAGCCCGCTTCCACAGCCTGCACCAGCGCCGGCGACATGGCAGCGACATCAAGCGGGCTGATCACGAGCGCTTGCGCGCCCTGAACAATCGCAGCTTCGACATCGGCGGTCTGCTTGGGCACACTGCTTTGACCATCAGTTTCAATATAGGTGACGTTGCCAATGCTGGCGGCTTCGTCACGTCCTTGCGCCTGCATATGAACGAAGAAGGGGAATGCCAAATCGGGCATCGAGCCGACAATGGTCAGCGGGGCGTCATTGTCGCAAGCGGCGAGCGCATCGCCCAACAACACACCGGGGAGATCCATCGCGGTCGTCATCATGCCGGGGACTTCGCCGATACGTTCGGCATCCATCAAGTTCATGCCGTCGATCACGACTGGGGTCAACAAGATCACCGTGTTTTCGGGCATGATCCCGTTGGCAGCGTTCACAGCGATTTGTAGAGCAGTACGCCCTTGTTCACCGGGGGTTTGTTCGACAGTGGCGTCAATGCCCCCGTTAGCGATGCTTTCCAACGCTTCGGGCAGGGCGTCAAAACCAATGATCTTGATCGCGTCGCCCAAGTCTAAACCGTTGATGGCTTCCAACGCACCCAGCGCCATATCGTCATTGGCGGCGACAATCACATCCGGCGGGGCATCCAAACCGGACAAGCCGGCTTCGGTCACGCTCAAACCTTCGTCACGGCGGAAGTTGGCGGTTTGTTCAAACACGATCTCATAGCTGGCACCTGCTGCTTCAATGGTGGCGAAGAAACCGGCTTTGCGGTCAATCGCCGGGCTGGAGCCGGGTTGTCCTTCCAGATAGAAAATGCGCGCGCCTTCGGGATATTGGGCGATCACCCATTCCGCTTGCGCTTGCCCACCGATGACGTTATCGGCACCGACATGGGCGACGACTTCGACGCCATCGACGCGGCGATCTACCGTCACGACCGGAATGCCAGCATCAACGGCTTGTTGCAACGCCGGAGCCATTGCTGCGGCATCCAAGGGGCTGATCACAATGGCGGCGACGCCTTGCACAATCGCCGCTTCGACATCGGCGGTCTGCTTGGGCACGCTACTTTGCCCATCAGACTCGACCAAGTTCACGCCCAGCAAAGCCGCTTCATCACGAATCTGCGCCTGCATGTGGACGAAGAAGGGGAACGCCAAATCGGGCATCGAGCTGGCGACCGTTGGCGTATCTTGAGCGGCGGCTGGCAACGACAATGCCAACAACGCCACCACGATAGAGATTAAAAGGACACGAAACTTACGCATAGAAATTTCTCCTCATGAAAAGTCCTCAACGCCCTGTGTAGGGACGCCTTTCAGCACGTCGGTCGATCTGATTCTCCCGACGGGCTGAAGCGCGCTCCTACCTACGCGCAACACGATCCCACTAGCGTTTCTGCCGCGATTTGATAAATTGATCGAATGCCACCGCCAACACAATGATGATGCCGATCACGATCTGCTGCACATAGGATGACACATTGTTCAGCACCAAACCGTTGTTCAGCACCCCGATCAAGACCGAACCGACGACCGTCCCCAACACACTGCCGCGTCCGCCAAACAAACTGGTGCCGCCGATCACGACCGACGCGATCACGGTCAACTCATAGCCCGCCCCGGCGACCGCCTCGGACGAGTTCAAGCGGGATGACAAGATAAACCCACCCAACCCCGCGAAGAACCCGACGATCACATACACGCTCAACGTCAAGCGGCGCACGTTCAAGCCCGACAAGCGCGCCGCTTCGGGGTTACCGCCAATGGCGTAGACATGGCGTCCATAACGGGTATAGCGCAAAATAATATGCGCCAAAATCGCGAACAAAATGAACAAGATGACCGGCACCGGCACATCACCAAACACCTTGCCCTGCCCCCAAAAGTTGTAGGCTTCATCAAAAGTGCTGATCGGTCCGCCGTTCGAGTATTGCAACGCCGCCCCGCGAAACACCGACAAACCACCGAGCGTGACCACAAACGCCGGCACGCCCAATCGTGTGATCGCTGTGCCTTGCAACAACCCGCCTAAAATGCCGATGCTGATGGCAATCGTGGCGGCAAGCGCGACATTGCCCCCTAGTGCCGAAATATCCAGCCCGGTGATGCGCGTGAAGAACTGCCCGCCTTTATAGACATCGGCACAGATCAGCGCCGACACTGCCAGTAGCGACCCCACCGAGAGATCGATACCCGCCGTCAAAATCACGAAGGTCATGCCGATGGCGATCAGCCCAGTAATCGAAACTTGGCGCAGCACGTTCCAAATGTTCAAGGGCAGCAAGAAACGCGGATTGAGGCTGTAAAAAATAAGCACCAGCACGACCAAGAAGATCACAGGTGCGAACTGCCCCAGTAAACGAACAGGATCAATACGATTGTTGTTCAAGAAAGAGTCTCCATGATAAATTTTTGAGAATGCCGGATCACGCTGTCACCATCGCCAGCGCCATCGCCCCCATGAGGCGTTCTTCGGTGATTTCGGCGCGGGTGAATTGCCCCGTCAGACGCCCTTCACGAATCGTGATCACACGGTCGCTCATCGCTATGATCTCTGGCAATTCCGACGATATCATCACAATCGCGATGCCCCGACTGGCAAGTTCGTCCAATAGTTGATGCACTTCCGCCTTTGCCGCCACGTCAATGCCGCGCGTCGGCTCATCGACGATCAAGAGTTTCGGTTCCATCGCCAACCAACGAGCGATCACGACTTTTTGCTGATTGCCGCCGCTTAGGTTGCCGATGGTTTGTTCGGGGCTAAACATGCGGATGTTCAACGCTTGTCGGTAGCGTTCCACCAGCGCGCGCTCGGCGTCAAAACGCACAAAATTGAGCCAACGCACCATTTTACCCAGCGCCGTGATCGTCAAATTTTCGCGCGTTGCCAGTGATAAAAAGAGCGCCTGTTGTTTCCGGTCTTCGGGCACCAGCCCGATCCCTAATTGAATCGCATCTAGGGGCGAGTGAATCGTCACGGGTTGCCCCATAAATTCGACCGTCCCGCCGATGAACTTATCCGCGCCAAAGACCGCCCGCGCGATCTCGGTGCGTCCCGCCCCCACCAAGCCAGCGATCCCCAAAATTTCGCCCCGCCGCACCTCAAAGCTGACATCGTGTAATGCCGTCGCGGTCAAATGATTGATGTTCTTCGCCGTCGTCAAGCCGTTGACACGCATCACGACTTCATCGGTAGCATAGGCGGTGGTGCGCTTGAATAAATCGCTCGCACTGCGCCCCACCATCATCTGGATGATGCCATCAATCGTGATGTCCTCAACGGCTGCCCCGCCCGCGTTTTGTCCATCCCGCAACACGGTCAGGCGGTCACACAGGTGGATCACTTCTTCTAAATGGTGGGTGATGAAGATGATACTGATGCCCTTCGCTTTCAGGTCACGGCAGATGCCCAACAACTGCTGGACTTCGCTTTCGCTGAGCGCACTAGTCGGCTCGTCCATCACGATCAGCTTCGATTGCATCGACAGCGCCCGCGCGATTTCAACCATTTGCTGCTCCGCCACGCTAAGCGCGCTGACGGGCGTCATCGGATCAATATCGATATTCAGGCTCTGCAAAATAGCCCGCGTTTGTTCGCGCAACTTGCCCCAACTCATGAACGCGCCCCCCGCCATGCCCGGTTCGCGCCCGATGAACACGTTTTCGGCGATGGTCAAGCTGGGAACGAGGGTGAATTCTTGATAGATGGTGACGATTCCCATCTGTTGGGCGTGATGCGGGCTGGCAATCGTGACCGCCGCGCCGTCATACAGGATATCGCCCGCGTCGGGAGAGTACACGCCCGACAAAATCTTCATGAGCGTGGATTTGCCCGCCCCGTTTTCGCCGAGTAACCCATGAATTTCGCCCCGCCCGACGGTGAAGGTCACATCGGACAACGCCTTCACGCCCGGAAACGATTTGCTGATGCCGCGCATTGCCAACATTGGGGTGCCGTTCGACTGACTCATAACGCATCCTTTCGCGGCGCGGCGGTCGATTCGCGCACGATAAGTTCGGGTTGAAGGATCACCTGTTGGGCGTCCAGCGGGTGATCGTGAATCAACTGCAACAGCATGGTCATGCCCGCCTCCGCAAGCGCATCCAACGGTTGGGCGACGGTCGTCAAGCCGATGCTCAAATAGCGGCAAAAGGGGATATTGTCCACCCCAACGATGCTGACATCTTCGGGCACGCGGATGCCCCGTTCGCTGAAGGCGCGCATCGCCCCGATTGCCATCAAGTCATTGCTGGCAAAGACCGCCGTCGGCAAGGGCGTCCCCGCCACCACCATGTTGAGAATGCCGAGATAGCCCCCCTCTAAGTCAAAGTCACTGCCCGTCGGGATCAGCCGCCCCTGCCCCCCCATCGCCTCCACATATGCCTGAGCGCGCGCCTCGACGACGGTGATATCACGCGGGGCGACCAGATGGGCGATGTGGGTATGCCCCAAGGCGCGTAAGTGGGCGATTGCCAGCAGCACAATTTGGCGGTTGTCGATGGTACACGCCGCCCCGTGATAATCGGACGCCACGCGATCCAGCGCCACCGTCGGCATGTTGAGTGACGCCAATAATTTACTCGCACGCTCGGACGGCGTGGTCTGCACGATCAACAGCCCATCCACCCAGCGCGCTGCCACTTGTTCAAGGGCGCGGGCTTCTTGCTCTGGCGATTCGTTGCTGTTGATCACAAAGACGTTGTAGCCGTGTTGTTGGGCGACTTGTTCGACGGTTTCGACCATGACGGCAAAATACAGGCTGGCGAGATCGGGCACGATCAAGCCGATCACTTGGGTGCGCCCGGTGCGCAACCCTTGAGCGATGGAATGGGGAGAATACCCCAATTCGAGGATGGATTGTTCGACGCGGCGGCGGGTATCGGCAGCAATAAATTGCCATCCGCGCACGACATTGCTGACCGTCGTCACGGACACCTGGGCATGGCTGGCGACATCGCGTAAAGTCACTCTTCGTGCCATAAAACAAACTTTTCCATGGTGCAAAATTTATAGGATTAAAAACGTGTGTAACGTTTCATATGCCTATCAGGATAACGTGCCTTTGGGCTTTCGTCAAGCGGATCGGGTGGGCACAACGCACAAGACGATTAAAAGCAGGGATTGGGGGTTGGGGGGGGGAATGAGCAAAAGAAATGAGCGCCCCGCAACGGGATGCGTCGTAGGGTGCGGACTAAGCGCATGGGGAGCGTTTACTGACTATTGACGGTTGCGCGCCGTATGTCCGCCCGTTTGCTACCAATGATCATTTATTACTGACCATTCTCCAGCCTGAGCAGTTAGGTATTTGCACCACGCCGGTACACATGGTTATAATCTGCGGCGTTAACCGTCGAAGCCTTGTGAATTGACTGCCATGAAAAAATTGTTCCTGTCTTACCGTCGGAGTGACAGCGAAGCGCTGACCAACCGGATACATGCTGTGTTAGAGGCAGAATTCGGCGTGGGCAATGTGTTGCAAAATGTCATGAATGCTGTCAATACTGGCGCTTCTTCCGTTGTGGCTCTGCTGGCGGTGATCGTCCCGATGCTGTTTGCGGTGGTGTTCGTGATTCAGCCACCTTCAATCCAGACTCCAGTCGCCCTTGCGCAAGCGACGAGTGCTGCCGCTGTGAGCCTAACGGCAATGCCAACACCGACCCTCAGCCCCTTAGAAGTGGCTGCCATCCCAGTTTCTCGAAATGCCGACTGGACGCCCATCACGCAAGAATTTAATGGCGTGACGATGGTCTTGGTGCCGGCGGGTCGTTTTGAGATGGGCAGCACCGCCGCGCAAATTGATGCGGCGTTTGCGATCTGCCAACAGGCGGCGGACAACAATGCCACTTGTGAACGGAACTGGTATGAAGATGAGTTGATCCCAGCGCAAGGGAATAACCAGACGATTGCCCCATTTTGGCTAGATGAGACCGAAGTGACGCGCGCGCACTATGCCGCTTGTGTGGCGGACGGGCAGTGCGAAGACACACTTGCTTCTGACTATTCGACGACGGATGAACAACCGATCAATAATGTGACATGGTTTCAAGCGACGGCATACTGTACATGGCGGGATGGACGCTTGCCCACGGAAGCCGAATGGGAATATGCCGCGCGCGGACCCGATGAATGGATATTTCCATGGGGCAATAGCTTCGACGGCACCCGCGCCAATCACTGTGATGGCAATTGTGGAGCGGCGTCGTGGGCGTCGGGTTTTAACTATGTCAATGAAGAAAATGATGATGGCTATGTCGTGACTGCGCCAGTGGGCAGTTATCCATTGGGAGCATCGTGGGTGGGCGCGTTGGATATGAGTGGCAATGTTTGGGAGTGGACAAGTTCGCTATATCAACCGTATCCTTACGATGGACAAGAGGGTCGCGAAGAATTTGCTAATAGAACAGATGCGCGTGTCCTGCGTGGTAGTTCGTACTACAGTACATCGGGTAACTTGCGCGCCGCCGATCGAGGCGACGGGACGCCCGATAGCGTGAACCACGGTTTCGGGTTTCGTTGTGTCCGCTCTCAATAGTTCTGATCTCTGATTCTTTGTGGGTCAATGGGCGGATATTCGGCGCGGAGATGAATCAGGTTGGCAACGTTCGACAAGCGCCTAATCCGCCTCTACATTTACGTTGTTGGGACCTGCGGGGTATGCGACGCATAAAAACAGCCGATTCCCGCCCTTGATCGGTTCCCGCAACGGGCGAAAACACTCACCCGACCGTCACATCTGCTTCTTCGGCATCGCTCGTTTGAATCACCGTCTGGATCGCCTCGATCAGCGCGGACAGCCGCACATGATTGACGGGTTCGTGAGTCTTCACCGTGTGCTTGCGGGTGGGGGTCTCAATGCTGATCGTGTAGTGGCGGCAATCCATCCCGCACGGT
Organism: Aggregatilineales bacterium; assembly: GCA_038248285.1. Lineage (GTDB taxonomy): Bacteria > Chloroflexota > Anaerolineae > Aggregatilineales > Phototrophicaceae > Flexifilum. The sequence continues at coordinate 22,257 of JBBRTY010000014.1, read as the reverse complement.
TGCGCTCCGCCCACGGTGGCGGGTAGCTCAAAGAAGTCCGCCGACCGGATCAGCCGGCGCAGTCGATCCGCAGTGGTATGCGGTAGCTTTGCCGTGTCGATGATCTTGGTGATGTTCAAGCCCGGCAAATAGGCGAACCCACCCTCGTATTTGAACCGAATGATCATGATTGCCTCCCTTTAACCCCTAAATCTTAACCCCTGACTCTCTACCAGCTCTCCACCAACACACCCACTTGGGACCATGCCTCATGGACGATTTTCACGGCGTCGCTGTCGGCACCATACAAGGCGACCGCGTTTTGCAGCGTCAGACGGGCAAAGCGCTTAAAGCCGTAATGGGGGCGCAGGTTTTTATCTTGTAATGTATGATACCATATCTTTCCCGCTTGTTCCCACGCAAATCCGCCAAAACCGGTCGCGGCGAGATAAAAAGCGCGGTTGGGGATGCCTGAATTGATATGCACGCCGCCGCTGTCGAGGGTGGTACGTTTATAATCGTCCATGTGCCCCGGTTGCGGGTCTTTGCCCAGTTTGGGATCGTCAAAGGCGGTGCCGGGCGCACGCATCGAGCGCAAGCCGACCCCCTGCACTTGATCCGTCAATAAGTCTGCGCCGATCAGCCAATCGCTTTGCGCCGCTGTCTGCCCGTGTGCCCACTGTTTGAGCAGCATCCCCATGACATCACAGATCGATTCGTGGACGGCACCCGCTTGTAGGGTATATTGGAGATGGGCGGTGTACTGCACGATGCCATGCGTCAACTCGTGCCCGATGATTTCGAGACACCCCGTAAAACTGTTGAAAAGCTGCCCGTCGCCATCGCCAAAGACCATTTGCTCGCCATTCCAGAAGGCATTGTTGTAGGCGCTGCTGTAATGCACGGTCGCCATCAGGGGCATATCGTGATCATCGACCGAATAGCGCCCGAAGACCTCGCGAAAAAAGCGATAGGCACTGCCTAATCCGTCGAAGGCTTCGTTGACCGCCGTATCCTCATGGGGGGCACTGTTTTCGGTACGGACGCGCTTACCGGGTAGTTTGCGGCGCGCGCGGGGCTGAAAAACATAAATCGTGCGCCGCAACCCCTCGCGCCTAGCGCTCGAAGGCTGGGGCGCTACCATTTCGGTGTCGTGGGCGTGCGCCATAAATTCCATACGGGCGGCGCGCATCTGGCGATCCACCGTCAGCGTGCGTTTGGCGCTACGGGCTTCTAGCAAATCGCCATAGCGGGCGATGTGTTTGAGCATAAAAGGGGGCAAGATCGGGTAAAAGGCGCGTTGTTGGGTGTGGGCAGGTGCGGTTGTGGACATGGGCGATCAATTCTGATGATGGGTGATTTGTTAAAGGTGATAATGTACACTGATTATAATGGCATTAGCGGTTATGGGAGTATTGAATTATGAAAGTCGGAATTGTCGGAAGTGGCTTTGTCGGGGCGACTGCCGCCTACGCGATGGTCATGAATGGGGTGGGACGCGAGATCGTCTTGGTCGATGTGAACCACAAGCGCGCTGTTGCCGAGGCGGATGATATTTTTCACGCGGTGCCCTTCTCGCACCCGTTGGATGTTCACGCCGGGGAGTATGCCGATTTGCACGGGTGTCGCGTGGTGATCATGGCGGCTGGTGTCAACCAAAAGCCGGACGAGACGCGCTTGCAACTGCTGGAACGGAATAGCGCCGTGTTTCACGAAGTCATCCCGCAGATCGTCGCCCATGCCCTCAATGCCGTGATCGTGGTGGCGACCAATCCGGTGGATATCATGACGCACTTGACCGCCGATATCGCCGTCAAGCACGGCTGGAGCAAGGGGCGGGTGTTGGGCAGCGGCACGACGTTGGACACAGCACGGTTTCGCGCCTTGTTGGGGCGGCAGTTGGGGGTCGATTCACAGCATATCCATGCCTATGTAATCGGGGAACATGGCGATAGTGAAGTCCTCACTTGGTCGTTGGTCAGCATTGGCGGGATTCCGCTGGAAAATTTCATCAGTAGCCAACATCGCGCTTTCGATGACGCCATGCGCGCGCAAATTGACGAGGGCGTCCGCCGCGCGGCGTATCGCATCATCGAGGGCAAGTCGGCGACTTATTATGGGATCGGGAGCGCGCTGGCACGGATCACCGATGTGATTTTGCACGACCAGCACGCCATTTTGACGATTTGCGCCCCGGCGGATGACATTGCGGGAGTCGCCAATGTGACTGCCGCCATGCCGCATTTGTTGAGTGGGCAGGGGGTGGTCGAGCAACTGCCGATCCCGATCAATGACGCTGAGCGTGCCGCCTTACAACAGAGCGTGACGGTGATCAGCGACGCGATCCGCAGTTTGGGATTGTGAGCGCCGCCGCCTTTGTACGATGACTGATGATGCAGCCATCCTCCTAGCCCCACTGAGGACGAGGGCTGCATCAACCGCCTAACTCCTACTATTCCACGTTGACGCCGCACCACTCGGCAAGGCAGAAAATCTCGCCCGTGATAGTGTCAAAATCGGGCAATTCTGCGAACACGTCGGCGGTCACGGGCGTGGTCGTCTGATCGACATAGACGCGGAAGCCCTCGCCCTCGATCAGCATCATCTTTGAGAAGCCGACGGTGCTACGCCCTAAGACTTCAAAACCAGTCCCTAGCGGCAAGATGCCCACTTTATCGCTGGCGTTGCGGTCATTAAATGCCGATACAAAGGGGGTCTCGGCGCGGTAGGTCGCTTCGACTTCGGCGCGGAGGATTTGGGCGCGCATCGGTTGCAAGATGTTGCGCTCGACATAGACCGCCATTTCAATTTCGGCAGTGTCACAAAAATTCGGTTGGGTCGTGTCGATGGGTAGCGCCAAACCATCCGCCTCCAGGCGAGTGAGCAACGCCTGAGTCGCGCGCCCACACCGATAGAACGGGTTATCCCCTTGCCACCCCGCCGGGCGAATTGTGGACACGCCGATCACCCTATCCGCCAATAGTTCAAGGTCATGGCGGATATCACGCGCGAGGGCGATAGGCACCGTGATCACCACGCCAAACCACCCTACGGGACGGTTTTCGCCCATGACGGTCGCTGCCAAGATGTCGAGGTCAAGGCGAATCTTGAGGATCAGATCAGGGTCGGCGGGGTCGATGGCACCCGTCCAGCCCACCGGACGAATATCACTACCGATGGCTTCAGTCGCCAAAATGTCGAGATCAATGCGTGCCGCCAACAAGATCGGCAGGGCTTGGCTTTGCTCCAAACCGATGGCGCTTAGGTCGGTGCCCGGTTCCGAAGCAATGGGGGTCGGCAAGGGGACGGGTTCGTTGTTGACGGGGACGGGCGTTAATTCGATGAAGGCACCTTCGGGCGTGGGGGGCGAGGGCAAGGTGGCGACTTCTTGGGCATGGACGGCGCGCAGGGGCAGCAAGCCCCAAATCAATAAAACGAAGGTGAGCCTTGCGAAAATTTTCACGGCAGGGTTTCCTTATTTAGTGGAACGAATTTGAGACCATTATAATCGTTGACGCCCAAAAGCGTGCCCACCTAACGCGGCAAGGGGGGCAACGGTGGCGGCGGCAGATCGTCAGGGTTGCGCTTGGCGGGATTGAAAAAGAGCGGCACGGCATCGGGCGCGGCGCGGCGTTGGGGTATGCGGGTCGGCGGGGGTGGTTGGGGCTTGGGCGGTGGGGTGGGTTGCGCGGGTGCCGTTTGGGTGGGCAAGGTTTGGGGCGGTGGCGGTGGCGGGGCTTTTTGCGCCGAGGGCAGAGTGGTGGGGGGCGGGGGCGGCGCACTTGGTGGGGCGGTCGGGGGTGCCGCTGGCGCGGGTTGGGCGTGAAAAATAGCATTTAGCGACGGCATGATCGGCGTGTGATAGAGCGGCAAATCCAGCAAACCGCGCAGCACGGCAAGGCATTCATCGCGCAGGTAGGCGTAGTCGGGACGGGGCAGATCGCCCGCTTCGAGCGCCTCAAACAACAAATCAAGCATCCCGCGCATTTCGATCTCACTGGGGCGCGTGCCGGAACGCATCGCGGCATAAGGCGTGACATAGCCGCCGAGCGCCGTCATGACCGGCGCACATTCGCCATACACGATGGCGATGGGCGGTTGCAACTGATCGACATAAAAGGCGTCGATCCGCATAAACGATGGGAACAACGTCCGGCACAGGATAGTGTACAGGCTTTTATAGGTGTCCACCCAGGCGGTATAGGCGGAGGCATCGGTGGGCACGGCACTCGCTTGGGCTTCGGCAGACAGGACGAGCGCGCCTTCGGACGCTAACCGCCGCGCGAGTTCCGGCAATCCGGTTTGAAAATCGCCCGGTCGCGCCCATGTTGGGGGAGCGGCAGTGGGGGCATAACGACGGGCGACGGCGATTAACGCGATCTCTAAACGCGCGGGGTCGATCATGATAGTTGTTCCTCAACACTCTATTTTGCGATTATAAGCGTTTTCGCAAGAGTCGCCATCACCTGCTCAGCCGCCGATCCCCAAGCCACTGATGATTAACCCTAGCCCAAAGATCACCAATACCCCTACCGTCAACCACAAAACGGCTTGCGTGATGCGGGCATCAATGCGCCCCAAGCGGTCGAAAGCGATGATCCACGCCGCCAAGATGCTCAAAAACGCGCCGTAAAAGCCAACGAGAAAGGCGACGCCGTGCAGCACCGATTGGTTCACCGCCGAAATGAGAAGCGGACCATTGACCGATGCCCAAAAAATATACGGTCCCGGACTGAGCCAATTGAGCAAAATCGTGCGCCCCAACAGCGCCCGCAGGCTGATATCGGGCAGCACCCCGTCGGCGTTGATGGTGACGCCGGCGCGCAGGCTGCGCGCGGTGGTATATGCCAAAAACAGCACGAAGGCACCGCCGAAAATTTGCACGCCCTGAATAATTTGAGACGGAAACTGGCGCAGTACGAACAAGGTCAGAAAAACAAACGGAATGTCGGAGATCAACGGCGAGACAATACAAATGAGCGCCCGATGCCAGCCATATTTGACCGACGATTGAATCATAAAGGTTTGCAAGGGTCCCGGCGTCGCCCCAGCGGTGAAGCCCAATGAAAGCCCTTGAATGAGAAATGCCAGCATGGTGGTTGTGGGTATCCTTTGCGAACGCTCGGTTCTTAGAGTACAAACGCTTATGGTGCGTTCATGGTTTTGCAAGATGGCTAAGGCAAACTAAAGTTGCCCTTAAATCTAACCTAAATGGGCAAAGTTTTAGAGTGCCAGAATAGCAGCATACGGGGCTATTCACCACGATCTGCTGTGAAGGGTGAACATGAGGGTGCCCACTGAACCGTACTTCGGGCGCTTCTGCTTTATTGGATCCGATACTTGGAAAGGGAAACGATGCGTTACTTCTTGATATTGCTCGTGCTGTGTCTCACTGTTTTTATCATGCCCGCCGCTGCCCTAGAGGGTGACCCACCGCTCGATAGCCCCTTCGCGGGCGACCCAGAACTGCCCGCGCCGGAGTTCCCTGACGGACTTGACTGGATCAATGTCGAGCAACCGCTGGCGCTGGCATCATTGCGCGGCAAGATCGTTTTGCTTGATTTTTGGACGTATGGCTGCATCAATTGTATCCATATGATTCCGGTGATCGAGGCGCTCGAAGAAAAATACGGCGATGCACTGGTGGTGATCGGCGTCCACAGCGCTAAGTTTGAGAACGAAGGCACCACCTCCAACATTCGCCAGATCGTCCAACGCTATGAACTGGCGCATCCGGTCATCAACGATAGCGACTTCCTCGTCTGGCGTCGCTATGGGGTTCAAGCGTGGCCCACCTTTGCGGTGATCGATCCGCGTGGTAATTTGTTGGCGCGGCAAGCGGGCGAAATCCCGTTTGCTGCTTTTGATCGCCTCTTTACGGGTATGGTGTCGTTTTGGGAGGATTTGGGCGAACTGAATCGCGAACCGTTGGCGTTGGCACTCGAAGGTGCAGGCACCCCGCCCGGTGTCTTGGCGTTCCCCGGCAAAGTGGTGGCGGATGCCGCCGGCAATCGCCTGTTCATCGCCGATACCAACCATCACCGCATCATCATTGCCGATTTGACCACCTATGCCGTCCTCAACGTGATCGGGACGGGGGAGTCTGGTTTCAGCGATGGCACTGGCACCGCCACCTTTAACAAGCCGCAAGGGATGGCGCTTCAAGGGGATACCCTCTATGTTGCCGACACCGAAAATCATGCTATTCGTGCCATCGATTTGACGACGCAAACTGTGACCACGCTGGCGGGCACAGGGGTACAAGGGTATCCGCGTTTGCAAGTCGGGGCACAAACGCCCGGTGCTGATTTTGATCTGAGCAGCCCGTGGGATGTGGCTTTTGGCGACGACCCGAACCTGCTGTATATCGCGATGGCGGGACCCCATCAGTTGTGGGCGCTCGCTTTGGATCAAGACAATGCCGTCGGTCCGATTGTGGGTGATGGACGGGAAGCGGCATTGAATCAGAGCTTGGCGACCAGCCAATTGGCACAACCGAGCGGGTTGTTCTATCGCGACGGGCAGTTGTATTTTGCCGACAGCGAGTCCAGCACGATCCGCGTTGCCGATTTCGCGGCGGATACCGTCAGCACGGTGGCGGGCACGACCGACGACAATTTGTTTGATTTTGGCGATATCGATGGGGCGTTGGGCGTCTCGCGCTTGCAGCACCCGCTCGGTGTGACGGGCAGCGCGCAAACGGACGATATCGTCTATGTCGCTGATACCTATAACAGCCGCATCAAAGCGCTTGACCCCACGACGATGGGGATCGTCAGTGTGTTTGGTTCCGGTGGCATCGGCGGTTTCCGCGATGGCGTGGGGCTAGAGGCGGCGTTCGATGAGCCGGGCGGGATCAGCTATGCCGATGGGCGCTTGTACGTGGCGGATACCAACAATCACGCCATTCGCGTGATCGATTTGGCGACGGCGACGGTCAGCACGGTGGTCTTTCCCAACCCCGACACTTTGCAAATTGCCGATCAGGTGACGGTGATCGGTGGCACTGCCGACGACGCGGTGACGCTGGAGGCGCAAGCATTAGCAGTGGGCGTGGGCGAGATCGCGATCACGATTGCGTTGCCAGACGGCTACAAAATCAACCCCGATGCGCCGTCACAGGTGGTCGTGACTGTGGACGGTGATGGGGTAGCGTTGGATGGCGAAAGCGAGACGCCCTTCCGCGAGGCGGAAGTACGGTTGCCGCTGACATTGACTGAAGGCGCGGCTAGTGTGACGGTGACGGTCACGACTTACTATTGCGAGGCGGTCAATGAAACGCTGTGCTTCTTCGATGAAGCCGTGTATACGGTGCCGGTGAGCGTGACGGCGGCTGCCGACAGCGGCGTGATCGCGATCACGCGCGCCTTGGTGCCGCCCGTGCTGGTATCAGGCGGGCTTTAACCATACAGGATTTAACCTAAGGTTGTCTGAATGTTAAAACCGAAGCGTTATTGTGTTCGGTGGTGTTCAGACAACTGAGGGAATAATGATGCGTAAACGGCTTGTGCTTTGGGGATTATTCTTGATGATGGCTTTAGTAGGGGCGTCGGTTGCCACCGCCCAAACAGAAACGCCCCCACTGATGGCTTTGGCGGGTAGTGTCGAATTGAAGGTGATGACCTTCAATATTTGGCGCGGCGGCGAGCTGGTTGATTTTGGGCAGATCGTGGCGGCGGTTCAAGCGGCGGATGCCGATGTCGTCGGCGTGCAAGAGGGCGAGGGCAACATCCGCCGCCTTGCCGAGGCGCTCGGTTGGCAACACTATAGCGAACGCACGCAGATCATCTCGCGCTATCCGTTGATCGATCCGGCGGGGTCAAAGGGCTTGTATGTGTTCGTCCAGATTTTGCCCGGTCAAGTGGTGGCAGTCGCCAATATTCATTTGCCGTCCGACCCCTATGGTCCGTATGCCGTGCGCGACGGCGAACCCCTGGAGGCGGTCTTGGCATTAGAAGCAGAAACGCGCTTGCCCTTCATTCAACCGGCGCTCGAAGTCGCCGCGTTTATGCAGGGGGCGGGCATTCCGCTGTTTTTGACGGGGGATTTTAACGCGCCGTCGCATCGCGATTGGACGGCGCAGACGGTTGGGCAGCGCGAGGCGATGTTGTATCCGGTGGAATGGCCAGTCAGTATGGCGGTGGAAGCGGCGGGTTTTGTCGATACCTATCGCACCGTCCATCCTGATGCCCGCGCCAACCCCGGCATTACATGGACGTATGGCTACCCTTACCCCCGTTTGAACCCCGACGAAGTCGTGGATCGCATCGATTTTGTGTATACGCTGGGTGCCGATGAAATTTTGGCGTCGGATATTGTGGGCGATGCCGGTCGTGATGCCGATATCGAGTTGGTGCCGCATGGTTCCGACCATCGGGCGGTGGTGTCTAGTGTGCGGGTGACGCCGGTTGTGCCGCCGTTGTTCGTCGGCATTGGGGATCGCTCGGTGGTGCGGGGGGAGCGGGTGGTCGTCAACTATCACACGGGCGGGGGTGAAGCCACCGACCGCATCGGCATTGTGGCGGCAAACGGAGATGTCAACAGCGTGTTGATGTGGCAACCGCCCTATGAAGCGAGCTTCTTTGGGGCGGCGACTTTTGGGACGGGCGCGCTGGAACCGGGCGAATATGCGGCGATCTTGATCGATGCGGCAGACGTAGAAGTGTCACGCGCGACTTTTTGGGTGACGGCACTGGGGGCGATCCCGTCAATTGCCACCGACAAGACCACGTATGCCCCCGGCGAAACGATCACCGTGACATGGGCAAATGCCCCGGCATTGCGATGGGATTGGATCGCCGTGTATGCGGCGGGCGACCCCGATCTCTATAATGGCTATTACGCCTATCTCTATACCCAAGCGACGGTTGCAGGATCGGCGTTGTTAGATGCCGCCGTGTTGGGCGACTTGCCCCCCGGCGCTTATGTAGTCCGGTTGCTGTTGGATGATGGCTATTCAGTCATGGCAGCGACGAGCTTCACGGTTGGGGAATAGGGAACGCAAGGGACGTGCGACGGCGCGTCCCTTGCGCGCGAAATCTCGTTTTCCGGTTCCGTTTGAATGTCTTTACCGAAAGTTGCCTCGGATGCCGCGCGGCTGCACGGGCAAGCGCGCTTCATAGAGGTGGCTGGTATCGCCCACGCTCAAACAGCGCGGCGTGGCGAAGTGTTCGCTCCGGCGTTCAAACACCACCGTCGTGACCGAACTGGGCGCGTGCCAAAACCCCGCCCACACCAGCGGCGGGGGAATGTGCAGCAGGAGCGATACCCACAAGAGCGCTGTCCCATTGTGGCAAAAGAGCGCGATTTGCTGGTGGTTGTCGGCGGCAACGCGATAGTTGGTGCCTTCGCGCACACAGCCATGTCGCGCCAAAAACGCATCGCTATTTTGGGTGAAGGCTTCGACGGTTTTGCGAAATACTGGGCGATCCAATGGGGTGGTGGTGTGCCATGTGTCCCAGGCATGATAGCCGACATCAGCGCGATACTGTTCGCCGGGGATGTCCCAGGCGGGGATGGTGCCGCCATCAATGGGGTCAGGGATGTCGGTGTCAAAGCCTCCCACCTCGATTGCCCAGTTTTCGACCGTGACGGGCAACTTGAGTAGGTTTGCCGTATAGCTGGCGGTGATATGCGCACGCGGCAGGGGCGAGGCATAAATGGCGTCAAGTCCGTGCCCCGCCATGCGCCGTGCCAGCGCCGCCGCTTCCAGATGTCCAGCGGCGGTGATCGTCTTGTTCGGGTAATCGGGGTCGGCGTGCCGGATGATATACAGGCGCATCGCGTTTATGCCCCGATCAACTTGGCGAGCGCGTGGGGCGTGTTGGTCGTGAACTGATCCACCCCCGCCTCCAGCAAGCGCACCGCATTGGTAGCGGCGCTGGCGTTGTCCGCATCCAGCGTCCACGCATCCAGCTTGATCTCATCTTTGTGCAGCCACTCCGCCATATTGAAGCCATCGTCCAAGCAGCGGGCGATGAGTTGGTGGTTGACGTACCATGTGCTGACGCTGGGCACAGCGCTAAACAGGATTTCGCAGCGCTCCGCCAGATACATATCGGTAGGCAACGAGCGCAAGATCGACAACAAGTGATCGTCGTGATAGCCATAATCGCCGAGGCGGTAGGGGGGCAGACGCGGATCGACGGGTTCGGGGCGATAGTCGAGATAGAAACCGATGTCGAAGCCGAGATCGAGATAGCCACTGATCGAACGCAACCGGCGCAGGTGCCAATCCGCCCCCGTGCTGACGATCACGCGCTCATCAAGAGGTTCGATCATCTCGACCAAGCGGCGTAACGGTTCATCATTCGCCATCGGGTAGACATTTTTGTAATCAATTTGCAGACGGGCAGCCCCGCCAAACTCCATAAACAGGGAGACGACTTCGCTCAACAGCGGGGGACGGTAGGCGGTGACGACGCCCCGATCCACGATGAACAAATCGCGTGCGGCATCGCGGGTGAGGTCGCCCACAGCACCTTTGCCGGTCGTCTCGGCGTCCAGGGTGTCGTCATGCACCAACAGGTAATCGTCGGTCGCCAGCGCCATGACATCGATCTCGATGAACGACGCGCCCGCCTTTAACGAGGCGTGGAGGGTTTCGAGGCTGTTGGGCGGAAAAGCATAGGAACCGTTATCCAATGCGCCTTTGTGATGCACGATCACAGGAGGGCGCAGGGGTAGGGAGAGTTCAGAATCCATCGGTTGACAGTCCTTGTTGGGCAGACGCGCGGATGCGCACGGCTCGGATGATGCCCCCATTGTAGTGGTTAGTTTTAAGAATCGCGCGGGGATAAGTTAAACAAATCGATAACGAAATTTAATCAGGATGCTGATCTCATCCGCTAGAGTGAAAGGTGCTTGACCATTTTTCAGGAGAGGCATTTCGATGAAACTGCGTTTAGTTGTTTTGGCATTGTTCGTGTTGGTTACGGGTGTGTTTTCTGCCCAAGCCCAAGATCGTACCCCCATCTATGTGTACACGGATTCGGATACGAACATCAGCGATTTTTGGACCAACAGCATCATCCCGGCATTTGAAGCGGAATTCCCTCAGTATGAAGTGATCCTCACCATCGTGCGCGGCGTCGGCGGCGGTAATGGCGACATCGCCAACCGTGCGTTGGCAGCGATGACCACGGGCGACGATCCCCAAGTCGATTACTTTGAAACCATCGGCGTCGACTCGCAACAGGAATGGGTTGACTCGGAATTGTTCCTCGAATTGACCGAAGAAAATGTCCCCAACATCGCCAATGTCGTCGAAGCGACCAACCGTTTGCCCCAAGAACTGCCTTATCGCGGTTCGCAGGTCTTGTTGGCGTACAACAGCGAAGTCGTGGCGGCGGAAGATGTCCCTACCACTTATGCCGAACTGGTCGAATGGATCAATGCCAACCCCGGTCAATTCGTCTACAACCGCCCGGATCGTGGCGGCAGCGGCGCGGCAATGGTCACGCGCGCGATTTTTGAAGTCACCGGTCAAGACCCGACCCTGTTCGTCCCCGGCGAATCGAACGAAGAACTGCTCGCTCAATTCCCCGCCGCGTGGGAACTGCTCGCCAGCGTTCACGACTCGATTTATGAAGGCGGCGCGTACCCCGCTGGCAATACCCCCGTGTTGGAACTGCTCGCCAATGGTTCGGTCAGCATGATCACCGCATGGTCGGATCAAGGTCTACAGGCGTATAACAATGGCTTGCTGCCCGAAAGCATCGCCTTTGCCCAGTTGCAAGACCTGCCCTTCACCGGTGGCTATTCGTATAGCGCCATCCCCGCCAACGCCGCGAACGTCGAAGGCGCGCTCGCCCTCGCCAACTTCGTCCTTGGCATCGAAACCCAACAACTCGTTGTCGAAACCATCGGCGGCTTCCCCGCGATTTCGTGGGACGACCTGCCTGCCGAACTGCAAAGCCAATACACCAACGTGATCACCTCGACCGTGCCGACTTGGCCCGGTGGCGATTACGGTGCCGCGATGGTCGAAGGCTGGTATAACAACGTGGCGACCAACATCGACCCCGCCAGCTAAAGCACAGCCAACGACACAAGGGTGGGCGCACGTCCGCCCTTGTTCAACCCATGCTTATTGCTCTTGGAGCACAAAATTTTTCTTAATATTCCGCATTCGACGGTAAAGTTGTGACAAAAAATGACACTACCCCCTCCTCCCGAATTTAAGCCGCGCGCGGCATGGCGTAATGATGTGGTCGCCTATCTCTTGGTGGCACCGCCGCTCTTGTTGATGATCCTTCTCATCTTCCTGCCGGCGCTGCAATCCATCGTGCGGACGGTGACGCTCGATATTGACGGTGCCCCCGCTGGCTTGACGTTGGCGCGTTATGCCGCGTTTTTTGAAGACCCGATCAGCCGTTCCAACTTGTTGTTCACCTTTCAGATTACGCTGCTGACGCTGGCGGCGATCTTCGCGTTTTGTTTCCCGCTGTCGATCTATCTGCGCTTCAACACGGGGCGGGTGGCGGCAGCGGTGCAAATCTTGGCGCTCTTCCCGCTGTTCGTGCCGGGGATCATCCTCGCCTATGCGTTGATCCGCTTTTTGGGCACGCGCGGCACCCTCGACACGATCCTAAGCGTGATCGGCTTCACGGGCTATCGCACCCCGTATCTAAAACCCCAAGCGATTGTGTTCGCTTTGTTGTGGGAGTCGATCCCATTCACGGTGCTGGTGTTGACGGCGGGCTTGCGGCAGATCGGCGACTCGTTGATCGAGAGCGCGCGCGACGTTGGGGCAAATAACTGGCAAATCTTCTGGCGCATCATCTTGCCGCAGATCACGCGCCCCGTGCTGATCGTGTTTTCGCTTAATTTTTTGGGCATCTTCGGCAGTTATACCCTGCCGTACCTGCTCGGTCCCGCCGCGCCCCAGATGATGGGGGTGTTCATGGCGCAGACCTTTGGGCAGTATCGCCGCCCTGATGATGCCGAGACGCAAGCGGTGATCACCTTTTTGATCGCCTCGGTCGTCGGTTTCTTGTATGTCCGCACGGTCGCCAGCCAACGTTCAGAACGCGAGGACTTATGACGACAATTCGCACGGAAGGCACGAGTTTTTGGGCGTCCACGATGCGCAGTTTTGCCGCCACCGTCCGCCGCGATGGGTTCGGTTGGTTGGCGCTCATCGTCTTGATCTTGATGATCCTCGGTCCGTTGTATTCGGTGGTGTTGTGGGCATTCGCCGAACGATGGCAGTACCCGTCGCTGATCCCGACCGAGTTTGGCTTGCGTTTTTGGGAGCAGACTTTCGCCCGTGCCGATATCGCGAAGGCGTTGCCCTTTAGTATTTTTCTGTCGGTGACGGTGACGCTGCTATCGGCGGTGATCTGCTTGCCCGCCGCTTATGCCTTCGCGCGCATCAAATTTCGGGGGCGGCAATTGCTGTTGCTCTCGTTTTTGGCGACCAACGCCTTCCCCCGTTTCGGCTTGTACATCAGCATCGCCGTGATCTTCTTCCGGCTCAATTTGGTGGGCACGGTGCAAGGGGTGATCTTGATCCAACTGATCAACACGCTGCTGTTGATGATTTGGATCCCGACGGCGGCGTTTCAGGGGGTGGATCGCGCGCTCGAAGAAGCGGGCTTGGATGTCGGGGCGTCGCGCTTCCGTGTGTTCACCCGCATCACCTTGCCGATGGTCATGCCCGCCCTGAGCGCGGCGTTGCTGTTGACCTTCGTCAATACGTTTTACGAGGCACAAGGCGCACTCTTGATCGGGCTACCGCGTGTTGTGACCATGCCCGTGCTGATGTATTCGCTCATCAACAGCCAGCTCGTCACTCAATATGGGGCGATTGTCTCGCTGGTGTTATGGGCACCCTCATTGATCCTGCTCATCGTCGCTCAACGGCTGCTGCGCGGTGGCTATTTGACGGCGGGTTTTGGTGTTTAAGGCGGTTTGATCCCTGATGTCTACACTTGATCTCGTTCAACTGAGCAAACGTTTTAGCGGCAGTGTGAATGCCGTGCAGTCGGTGGATATGAACGTCCATGATGGCGAATTCATGTGCATCTTGGGTCCGTCGGGGTGTGGCAAAAGCACTCTCTTGCGCATGATCGCCGGTTTCGAGATGCCTACTTCCGGCGATATCACCATCGATGGCGACTCGGTGGCAGCGCTGCCCGCCAACCGTCGCCCGACAGCGATGGTGTTCCAAAAATACACCTTGTGGCCCCATATGAAGGTATTCGACAATATCGCCTTTGGGTTGCAACTGCGCCATTTGTCGAAAGCCGATATCGCCCGCAAGGTGCAGGAGGCGTTAGAACTGGTCAGCCTTGCGGGCTATGAAGACCGCTATCCGGCACAGCTTTCCGGCGGGCAACAACAGCGGGTGGCGTTGGCGCGGGCGTTGGTGCTGGAACCGAAAATTTTATTGTTGGACGAACCGTTCAGCAGTTTAGACGCGATTTTGCGGGTGCGCTTGCGGGAAGAATTGCGCCGCATCCAGCGCCGTTTGCAGATCACAGCGATTTTTGTCACCCATGACCAAGAAGAGGCGCTGACGTTGGCGGATCGTATTGCAGTCATGAACGCCGGACGGATCGAGCAGATCGATGCTCCCGCGCAAATTTACGCCAGCCCGCGCACACTGTTCGTTGCCGACTTCATCGGGGCGATGAATTTGCTGTCGGGCACCGTGACGAATGGGCGTCTGGCGGTGGGCGGGTTGCACCTTGATGTGCCCATGGGTGCGCCGGGCGGGGCGGTGACGGTGGCGATTCGCCCAGAAGATTTGGCGGTCTTGCCTGCCGCCCATCCCGAAGCGTGGAGTGCGGTGATCGAGCAGATCAGCGACTTGGGGCATTATCGGCGGGCGATCTTGGAGGTCGGGGCGGGCAGCAGTGCCTTCACGATGAAGATGTACCTGCCCAAGTCTTTCAATCCAGCGGAGGGCAGCACTTTGGAGGTCTACCCCCGCCGCTATTTGGTTTATGGGGGCGCGGGCGCAGCCCCGTTTGAGTGCGTGCGCCCATTGCCGAGCGAGGCGTTGACAGTGTAAATCCGCCCACCCCATTTATGAATGCGTAGGGGCGGCGGACGGTGCCAGCCGCGCGAACAACGACTCGTCGATCTCGCCACCGAGAAACACGCGATCCGCAATGGTGCCGCGCGCACGCCGTTCCTCGACCAATTTGCGCAGTCGGTTGAGGTCGCCCCGTGCTTGCGCGGCGGCAATCGTCGTCACGAGTTTGTGGGCAGTTTTGTAGAACCGATCCGTCATCGCGCGGTCGGTCGGCAACACCTTGAGCCGATAGGTCACGCGGGTGTCGTAATCGTTGATCGGCTCGATCAAGGTAGACCCCATCATCACCCCTTGCAAGGGCATGGTAATCGTTTCGCTGACCGCTGCAAATGGTTCCCAACAGACAATGCTGTGGGTCGATTTCGTCGCGCCGTGATCGCAATGATAGCTGGTGCCCGCCCCCATCTTGCCGGCAGTGAGGTTGATCCCCGAAATTTTGGCGGCGCGCATCTTGCCTTTGGTCTCCGGCGCGTTGATGACATCCCACACTTGGGCGGGAGTGGCACGTACCGTGATCGACTCATCAAAAAATGCCTCTTCGGGCGGGACGACCAGCCGATGCTCGTGGCGTTGGCTTTCCCACATAGCGCTCAGGTCATAGG
The DNA here is from genome assembly GCA_038248285.1 of Aggregatilineales bacterium. Classification (GTDB taxonomy): domain Bacteria; phylum Chloroflexota; class Anaerolineae; order Aggregatilineales; family Phototrophicaceae; genus Flexifilum. Next base: position 6,633 of record JBBRTY010000014.1, on the reverse strand, counting down.
CGCGCCCGCGGACTTCGCCAAAATGCTCATATTCATCGCTATACACTTGGCACGACTCCGTGAGCAGGGGGACGTTCATCGACTGGAGCGCCGCGTCGGTATAGAGGGCATAGGCTTGCAGCCCTAAGTTTTCGCGCACGCGGTTTTTCATGATGCGGTGGGCAAGGATGACATCGGGACCGCTCAGTTCTTCCTTGCCGCGCATCATGTAGGTGATGTAGGCACCATAATGGATGAAGAGCTTGAGGTCAAGCGCGGGGATATTGCTGCACGCCCGACAGGTGCAGATGGTGTTGAGGCGCATCCGTTCGCGCGCTTTGATGAAATTGATATAGATGGCGTCCACCATTTCGTGCAGGGTTTGCCCGTGCAAGACGGCGTCGTCGGGTGCATAACTCAGGATGGCGTCGCCTTGATAGTTGGAGATGAGAAGGGGCGGCTGAATGCTGTCGAGGATGGCGTTCAACAACTCTTGCAAGATGTGATGCGCATGTTCAAGCTCGGTGCCGACCATAAAGGCGGTATAGCCGCTGATGTCGCTGATCACGAAATAGCCGTTGCGCTGCTGCATATCCATTTCCTTAAGCCGTACTTGAACGGAATAACTTCTTGATATTCCAAAAACGGATCGGTCCAATCGTAAGACCTCACCACATTTTAGACGCGCACAATTGAGCTAACCTTACGGATTTTACGCCCAATTTGCCCTGACCAAAATGCGGACTCCCTAGCCATTCGATGGGGTTTAAGAGCGTCCCCGCAACCCTGCCCACCGGGGCGCGTATACCTCATCAAGAACACGCGATCATCGAGCGTGACAAGCGATCAAAGGACTATTCGACCATGGGACCACATTCGGATTGGCACGACGCCAAACGTGAAATGAAAGACGGCTGGCGCGAAGCGAAGCGCGAAATGAAACACCAGTGGCACGCCATGAAACACCAGTGGCATCAGGAACAGGGTGCCCATCAGGATGGACAACAACAACAGCACCAGCACGGACATAATCACTGGATGCAGCACGGTTGGCACGGTATGAATCGCATGCACAGTTGGGGACGCGGATGGGGTCGGGGCGGCATGGGCGGCGGTTGGCTGTTGGGGCTAGGGCTGTTGTTTCTGCTGATCGTCGGCTTCAAAGGCTTCGGGATTTTGCTGCTGTTGGGGATCGCCCTTTTCTTCCTTGCCCCCAAGATGGGCATGTGGCGGATGATGCAATACAGCGGTGACGGCAACCCCGACGGTTGGAAAGCCAAGCATGGCGATTGGGGTAACGGCGGCACCAGCGACGACGAGAAACCGAAACGGAGCGAGGGGGATGCGCCCGCGCCCAAGCCGAAGCGCGACGACGGCATTGAGTACGTGTAGGGGTATAACCGGAATGCACATCCCCACCCCGTCCGACCGAAGATCAGACGGGGTGGGGATGTACTTTCGTGATTCGCTGATATTAGCATATTATAGCCATGTGTACAGGCGTGGTGCAAATACCTAACTGCTCAGGCTGGAAAATGGTCAGTAATAAATGATCATTGGTGGTAAGTCCCCGCGCCGATGCCGTCCGTTTGATCAGCAACGATCATTTTACCCTTTATCACCGCCTCCCCGCCCCCTGCGTCCCAATGCCTCGTCCCTCCCACGTTACAGCGTGCCCTTCGCCCGCGCCAAGTCGCTATAATACGTCCACACGCCCTCGGCGGCGGCATTGCCCCCACACACCAAAACGACCGGGCACCGATACCCCGACACATCGATCAGCCCGTTGTTGATGGCGGCAATCGCCGCCGCCGCCGAGGGCTCCACCAATTGATTCAGGTGTCGCCACAACCATTGCATCCCGTCGATCATGTCCCCATCCGTGACCAGCACGATATCATCGACGTACTGTGCCGTTAGCGCATGCGTCATGTCTCCTGCGCGGCGTGCCGACAAGGTATCGGCGATAGTGGTCGCGGCGTCCAGTTGGACGGGATGCCCACTATCGACCGCCGCTTTCATCGACGGCGCGCCGACCGGTTCGATGCCGATCACCTTAAGCTCCGGCTTGATCTGCTTGAGCGCCGCTGCCACCCCCGCGATCAGTCCACCCCCGCCAATGGCGATGAAGATGGCGTCGATCTCCGGCAGGTCTTCGAGCAACTCTAAGCCCAGCGTGCCCTGCCCCGCCAACGTCGCCTCCGAGTCGAACGCTTCGACGTACAAACGATCTTGCGACTCGGCAAAGCGCAATGCCTCGCGGTGCGCGTCGTCATACGATGCGCCAAAACGGATACAGTGCGCCCCCCATGACTCCACGCGGGCAACGCGATCTTGGGTGGCGGCTTCCGGTAAGTACACGGTCGCGCTCACCCCCAAGCGATGCGCGGCATACGCCAACGCCAAGCCATGATTGCCGCCCGATGCCGTGACGACGCCGCGCGCCAAGACCTCATCCGACGCCAGCAGCAAGTTATTGAACACCCCGCGCGCCTTAAAGGACCCCGACACTTGCAAATTTTCCAGCTTGAAGCGCAGCGGCGCGTACACGTCACGGGTCAAATGGGGCATAGGCGCAACGGGGGTATGGCGAATATACGGTGCGATCAGTGCCCGCGCCGCGCGAATAGTATCGATAGAAAGATGATAGGTCATCGAGACACTCCTGTTCAACGAAAATAGCTCAATTTTTTACACCTCTGGCACCCGCTTGCCCATCCGTCGGAAACCTTCCCCATAAGCAGTGTGTCCATGCCCGATGACCATAAAGACATTGGGGTCAGCCTGCGTCACAGTGTGACGAAGCTCGGTCACCTGCCCCCGCGCCACCGTCACATAAAGTACCGTGTGCGTTGCCCCCGTGAACATCCCGCGCGACTCCCACCCCGTGACGCCCCGCCCCATCTCATCAAGGATCACAGCGGACACTTCTTGCGGGCGGTCGGTGATGATCACCGCCGTGCGGATCACGCTCGGACCCTCTAGGGCATAATCGGTGACAGCACCCCCGACGTACAGAGAGACAATGGCATACAGCGCGCCTTCCCAGCCAAACACCAGCCCGGCAAGCAATACCACGCCCGTATCGGTATACAGGGTGCTGGTCGAAAGCGGAATGCCGAAACGTTCCTGCAATATTCGGTTCAGGGTGCTGGTGCCGCCCATCGTGCCGCCACCCCGAATGACTAGTGATGCCCCTAAACCGCCGATGATGCCGCCGAATAAAGCATTGAGGAGGCGATCCTCGCTCAATACCCCCGTGACATAAGGCGTCAATACCTCAATTGCCACCGAATAGACGACAATCGCGAAGATCGACGAGACGATCACGCGCCAGCCGCCTAGCATTCGATAGGCGAGGATTTGAATCGGGATGTTGCCGATCAAGACGACCAAACCGATGGACGTGCCAAATAAGCTGTTTAGGATCACGGCGATGCCCGAAATGCCTGCTGGAGCAATGTCAAACGGCGCTTGAAACACGATCACCGACACCGCGCTGATAAGCGCGCCCAACGTCAATAAGGCTATCGGTGCGATCAAACTGAGGAGTGAACCATTTTTCCGCGCTGCTGCCATTGCTGCCTATCCTTCCAGTACGCTGATTCCCCCTAGTGTAACCTGACACACGCGCGCTGACGAGATTTAGCGAATCCGATGTTATACCCTGTCAAAACTTGCATTATCCACAATTCACTTTCACTTTATTTCACTTTCCAAAAGCGCTTGACACGATGATCAACTCATGTTACCTTAATGTCATGGTCTGGGAACGCTCTCAGAAATAAACTGGGAACGCTCTTACAAGCTTGGCAATGCCTATATTTTTGTGAACTGCACTTTTTGTAAACGAGGGTTTTAGCGGTGAATTTAGAAGACATCGCACAAAAAGCGGGCGTGTCCCGTTCGACTGTCTCCCGGGTGATCAACAACGAGCGCTATGTCAGCGCCGATGCGCGTCAACGGGTGTTACAAGTCATCCAACAGGAGCACTTCCAGCCTAACCCGGCGGCGCGCACCCTCGTCACGCGCCGTTCCAATATCATTGGCACCGCCATCCCCCAAACGACCAACGTCTTTTTCGGCGACAATTCGTATTATCCGATGCTGTTGCAAGGCATTGCCGAAGCTGTCAATAAACGCGATCACGCGCTGTTGCTATGGCTGGCAGAATCCACCGAAAAACGCGAAACCTTCTCTGCACGGGTCGCCCGCGCCCGACATGCCGACGGCATCATCATATCGTCCGTCACCGAAAACGACCCGTTGTTCGATATCTTGATCCAACGCAATCGGCGTTTCGTCATGGTCGAAACCCCGCCTCGCCTTGCCGACCAAGTGAGTTATGTCACCGTCGATAACGAGGCGGCAGCCCGCACTGCCGTCAATTATTTAATCGCGACTGGCAGACGGCGCATCGCCACCATCACCGGACAAATCGATATCCGCGATGCTATCGACCGGCTCGAAGGCTACAAAGGGGCGCTCCGTGATGCAGGCTTACCCGTCGATCCAGCGCTCATCCGTTATGGCAGGTTTCAATATGAAGCAGGCTATCGCGAAATGAACGCCCTGCTCCCTCACCAACCCGACGCCGTATTCGCGGCGGGCGATACCATCGCGATGGGCATCATCACTGCCGTGCGCGAAGCGGGACTGCGTGTCCCCGAAGATGTGGCTGTGATCGGTTTTGACGACCTTGATGTCGCTGTTCGCAACGATATATCGACGATCCGCCACTCGGTACAACTTGTTGGTTCTACTGCTGCCAACCTCCTGATCGATTTGATCGAGGGGCAGCTTGAACACCCGCAACACATTATCCTGCCGACCGAATTGATCCTTCGCGGTTCAACCAGGACGAGTTCGTAAAGGAGATGCCAAATCCATTAGGGAAGCATTTATTTTTTCAACTCGCGCATCACAGGATGATCCTAATCGGCACTTTTTTAATTAGTCATCAAGGAAATTAACAATGAACAAGAAATCTCTTTTCAGCTTCGTCGTGACGATAGTCGCCCTCGTGGCGCTCATTGTTGCCCCGGCGGCGGCGCAAGATCGTGTCGTCATCACTTGGTTTGTCGGTCTGGGCACGGGCACCAATGATCAACAAATTGCCGCTCAAAATGCCGTCGTGGAAGCCTTCAACGCCTCGCAAGACGCGATCACGTTGGAAATCACCCTCGCCGCCAGCAACGCAGTGGCTCCCGACACCCTCAGCACCTTGATCGCTGGGAACACCCCCCCGGATCTGGTCGGTCCTGTTGGCTTCACCGGCTCTAATGCCTTCTCTGGGCAATGGCTCGACCTGCAACCGCTGGTCGACTCGAGCGGCTATGATTTGGGACAATATCCCGAAAGCCTCACCGCTTTGTATCAGTCGTCGGAAGGTCTGCTCGGTATTCCGTTCGCCGTCTTCCCGTCATTGATGTTCTACAATGCCGATCTGTTCGACGAAGCCGGTTTGAATTATCCCCCCGCCGAATTTGGTGCCCCTTACATCATGGAAGATGGCACGGAAGCCGTCTGGGATTACAATACCCTCGCCGAAATCGCCCAAATCTTGACCGTCGATGCCAACGGCAACGACGCCTCGATGGAAGGTTTTGACCCCTCCGCTGTCGAACAATTCGGTTTCAATCAACAATGGGGTTCCATGCGTGCTGACCTCTCCGTCTTCGGCGGCGCGAACTTCTATGACGCCGCAACCGGCGAAGTGACCATCCCCGACTACTGGCGCGCCAACGCCGAATGGACTCGTGCTGGTCTATGGGATACCCACTTCATCCCCACCGCCACCTACGAAAGCAGCCAATTGTTCACCCCGTCCGCTTTCGCTTCCGGTCGCGTCGCGATGGCGCGCGTGCCGCTGTGGTATACCTGCTGCTTGGGTGAATTTGGCGGTACTTGGGATATTGCGGTTGTGCCTTCCTATGAAGGCGAATCCTATGCCCCGACCGATGCTGATACCTTCCGCATCATGAAATCGACCGAACATCCCGAAGAAGCCTTCACCGTCCTCAGCTATCTGCTCGGTGAATCCGCTCTCGACCTGCTGACCGTCTATGGTGGTTTCCCCGCCCGTGCCGACCTGCAAGAATCGTTCGTCGCTGCTTTGTCGGAACTTTACCCGACTGTCCAAAACTGGGGCATCGTGCCGCCGAGCTTGGAACGTGCCGCCGTCCCGAATCACGAATACGACTTCCCCAGCTACAATCGTGGTCAAGCTCGTTTCGCCGACTTCCGTACCCTGTTGTACGGGGACACCGGTGCCACCATTGACCTCGAAGCTGAATTGGATCGTCTGGAAGCGGAACTGCAAGGCATCGTTGACGAAGCCGGGTAGTCTGCTCTGATGCGGACTGCCTTCCTCGGAAATATTCGGGGGAGGCAGTCCCCTTCTTTCATAAAAATTACGTAGCGCCCAAGACCAGCAAGCACTCGTTCACAGGTCAAGCGCTACAGCGTTGTTTTGATCAAACCTTTGTTATCAGGTTTCAAAATGGTAACTATACAGCTACCCCTCATCCCCCGACCCCTTCTCCCAGCCGCTTCGCTTTTGGAGAAGGGGAGAAACGCAGTAGAAAGTCCCTCGCCCCGCCGCTTCGCTTATGGAGAGGGATTGCCGCTTCGCTTTGGGTGAGGGGTGTGTAG
>JBBRTY010000013.1:0-38800 GCA_038248285.1 Aggregatilineales bacterium | reverse complement strand
CTTTTATGGCAACGAGTTTCTTGACATCGGTGAAATTGAGGTCACGAGCTTGGTATACCATGCCCATGCCACCAGCGCCGATTACACCAATGATTTTATAGCGATTTTGCAGAACAAAGTTGGCTTTGAGAGAATTATCCTGCCCGCCTTCGTTCCCTAATGTGGAGAACTTTGCTGTCTCAGGCATTTTGGGTTTACCTTGTGAATTCATGAATGGTATAAACACATCAGATTTATGAATGAAGCTGACGTGTAATGAGATGAACTGATTATATCCCACAGTGTAAACTTGCACCAATCTGTCTATGCGATTGTATTCATTGCTGTAGCCAAGTGAAAGATGCAATTGCCCTTAGTTTATTTCGTTGGAGACCTATGAAATTCGTGAATCCGCTGGCACTGTATTTGCATGTTCCGTTCTGCACTACAAAGTGCAGTTATTGTGCGTTTAATACCTATATCAATCTCGAACATTTGATCCCAGTATTCGTAGATGCTTTGTGCCGAGAGATATCCTTGATAGCTGGTGTAACTGTGCAAAAACACGTTGGCACGGTGTTTTTTGGGGGCGGAACGCCAACTTTGCTTAGCCCTGCGCAATTAGGGCAGGTTTTGGAGACCGTGAAGGCGTGTTTTGAGTTAGACGACCGTGCAGAAATCTCTTTGGAAGCGAATCCGAACGATTTATCTTTGAGCTATGCACAAGAATTGTTGCAGGTGGGTTTCAACCGCATAAGTATCGGTATGCAGACGGCTGATGCGGGGGAATTGGTTTTGTTTCGGCGGCGGCATGATAACGATGCAGTTGTTAAGGCGGTTTCGGCGGCTAGAATGGCAGGGTTTCGCAACATCAATCTTGATCTTATTTATGGTGTGCCTCATCAAAGCTTGGACTCGTGGACGAATACGGTTCAGCAGGCGTTGGCATTGCGCCCAACACATTTGTCGCTGTACGCTTTGACGGTGGAAGAGTCCACCCCTATGTATAGCTGGGTCGAAAGGGGAGTTGTCCCTACCCCGGATGATGATTTGGCGGCGGACATGTATGAGCAAGCGGAAAAATTGCTTGCAGAAGTGGGTTTTGTCCAATACGAAATCAGCAATTGGTCGCTGCCCGGTATGCCCTGCGAACACAACTTGCAGTATTGGCGAAGTTTGCCTTATCTGGGCTTTGGTCCGGGAGCGCATGGTTTTGCAGACGGTGTGCGGTATTCAAATTTATTGTCACCGCATCAATATATTCGCCAGATTATGGATGCGTCCAGCGGAGAAGCGCTCATGTTTCCTATTAGCCCGGCAGTCCAAGAATGGACAAGGCTGGAAAGCGCGGATGAAATTGCGGAAACCTTAATCATGGGGCTTCGCCTTGTCGATGAAGGGATTGATCTAGAACAGTTTACCCAAAGATTTGGGCGCGATTTGTTGGAGATTCATGGGGATGCTATTACACGCTTTATTCATCAAGGACTGTTGATCCTTGATGAAGGGAGCGTGCGCTTGACTGCTCGCGGACGATTGCTCAGCAATATCGTCTTCCGCGAGTTTGTTTAGGAGCTTCTACCTAGCAGTTGATTCGCTAGATTTAGCAATTCAGCAGGAGGATTGCTGTGAGGATAAGCGCGTGCTAGAGCCTGCAATGCCTGATCATAATAGGTGGTCTCCATGACTTTCGTATAGTCATAAGCGCCTACCTGATCAAGATACTCTATTATTTTTGAAACACGTTCGGGGGACATTTCAGGATTTTGATAAATGTCTACGAGTGCTGCGCTTTTTGATAGCCCATAGAGGACGGGCAATGATTTTTTCCGGGTAAGGATGTCAGTCGCAGCCGATTTGCCCGTCACTTCGGGTTGTCCCCAAATGCCGAGAATATCGTCCCGAATTTGGAATGCCAGTCCGAGATTGAGACCAAAAGCAGCAAACTCATCAGCACGTCGTGCATCTTGGCAACCGATCAATGCCCCAATTTGGGCACAAGCCGCAATAAGTGCTGCCGACTTTCCAGCGATCATCGATAGATAATCATCCACTGTGACGACGAGTTGTGTTTCGAAACGCATATCAAGGTATTGCCCCCGAATGAGTTCGAGATTGGTTTTACTGAAAATGGTGCGAATATCGTTGATCGTTTGGGCTGTAAGTTGACCAAGCGCAAGTTCATCGAGAGCGGCATACGCTAAAACGAACAGTTCATCACCAATGTTAATCGCATTTGCCACGCCCCATATTTTCCAAACGGTTGGTCGCCCATGCCGAATGAAACTGTGATCTTGAATATCGTCATGAACGAGGGAAAAGTTGTGCAGGAATTCGACCGCTGCGGCGGCAGGTAATGCCGAACGCCAACCCCCACCCATGGCTTCAGTACATAACATCATGAGTAGAGGACGAATCCGTTTGCCCGTCGTTTGGGTGTATTCCGCGCCGGTTTCATCTACCCAGCCCATCGGGTAACGCCCCATGATATCGAGTTCTTGAGGGTTGGCAATTGTCAACCGCGCCAATATACTTCGCATAGTCATTGACAACCCATCAAGATATAGTTGCATCGTTGATCCTATCAAGGCGCAACCTCTATCAATTCAACCTGACGTAAATCAGCAAGAGTACGAGCACCAGTACACAACATCGTGATCTTCAACTGAGAAACCAAAATACGGATCAACTGATCAACATCTTCAACAGAACGGTCTGCTGCTTTTAAGAAGCTTCCTGCTAAACCACCAACAACAGCACCAAGCGCGATTGTTTTTGCGATATCAATCCCATCTTTAAGTCCACCACTGGCAATGACGGGAAGGTGAGGGGCTGCTTCAACAGCAAAACGAAGTGCATCAGCAGTAGGAATACCCCAATCTGCAAATGACGCTGCGACTTGGGCATGGAAAGCTGTCGGCGCACGATGGTATTCGACTTCGCTCCACGATGTGCCCCCCGCACCCGCGACATCAATGGCGCTTACACCCACATCGGCGAGATTACGCACATCTTTTGCGGAAAATCCCCACCCCACTTCTTTAGCGATCACCGGTTTTTCAATCTTGCTACAGATTTCTTCTACACGTTTTAGTAAACCCGCGAAGTTTGTGTCTCCTTCAGGCTGTACCGCTTCCTGCAAGACATTGAAGTGCAGAATTAAGGCGTCAGCATTGACCATATCGATAGCGCGCCGACACTCATCGACACCATAGCCATAATTGAACTGAACAGCCCCTAGATTGGCAAATAACAGGATGTCTGGCGCATAGCGACGTACATCATAAGTATAGCTAAGCTCGGGGTCGCGAATTGCCGCTCTCTGTGAACCCAAACCCATCGCGATGCCATGTGTCTGAGCAGCCTCAGCCAGACGGTTGTTGATGCGTGAAGCAATCTCGGCACCGCCAGTCATGGATGAAATCAGAATGGGAGCGTTGAGCGTTTTCCCAAATAAAGTTGACGTGAGGTCAATATCGCTGAGATTTAGTTCGGGTAGAGCGCTATGCAGAAACCGATAGCGTTCGAGACCAGTGGTTAAACGCGGGAATTGCACATTTTCTTCAAGATTGATACGGATGTGTTCTGCTTTTCTGCTTTCGATGGTGGAATCTGTTGTAACTTTTCCCATTGTTTCGTGTTCCTTGATAAGATGAGCCGAAATCGTAACCTACTTTTTCTAGTTCTGTCAACACTAGCACCGTCTTGCATAATCTGTATAATGTAGAACTGCATTGAATCGAATTAGAGACGGCAACCATTTCTCGCGTCATGGAGGGTTCTGATATGGCGGCTGATACTGCTGAGCGGGTACGGGACATCGTTGTTAACTTACTGGGTGTCGATGTGGAACAGGTTACTCCTGAAGCGCGTTTTCGGGAAGATCTCGAAGCTGACTCTCTTGATCTCGTTGAATTGATCATGAGTTTTGAGGAAGCATTCGGCGGCGAAATTACCGATGAAGACGCTCAACAGATAACCACTGTTGGTGAAGCTATAAAGTATATTGATGAGCGTATGGGGAAGTAGCACTTCCTCCGCAGCATAGTCAATATGGACAACATTCAAAGGCAGGATAGCGTATTTGCTATCCTGCCTTTGTTATACTGGGTAAAATACTACTCAATGCAGTGCCTACCATACCCAGTATATACATGCCATACCCTAATCCTACCATCGCAACGATCTGCAATTCACTAAAGACCAGTACCATCCGAATTGTGGCTACAGAAGCCGCTATGACTGCTAAAACACATATTGCAGCAATCACTAGTTGATTTATTTTGGGCGTCAACCTTATGGTCATAGACGCGAGCGCGCACGTGATACCACCCGTTGCTATGACGAGAAGCTGAAGATAGTTCTGGTCTTGACGATTGGACAATATCTCTACTGGTGGCAACATCGAGACGCCGAATACAAGGACAGTACTGATTTTTATCCACCGAGAGATCGGCATTCTGGTCAATGTCATGATGACAAAAAACAAGCTTAGCCGTAGCAAAAATGGGGTGAGTAGTGTTGGGGTTTCGGAACGGACGCTTGGACTAAGGCTCATCCATTCAGCTAAGTCATAGGCGTTTAAAGTTATGCCGGCGTTTGATGCCACCGACCATGGCGCTAAAACCCCGAATGCTGATATCGCAAGAAGGATAGAGGCAAATACCCAACTTCCATCATTGGACTTCGCTCGGCGTTTGATTTTGGAGGAGGCGGGTAATATGCTGTTCAATTTGATCATCTTCTTGCTTTTGGCTTTCCACAAAGTTAACCATGAATTCACTGCGCCGCTGCCGTAGTGCCATATAGGCTACCGCTCGAATATCGTTAATCAAGACGCTGGTTCTGCCGTCAATTGCGGCGTGGGCACGGGCAGCTTCAAATAGGGTGTATTCGGCACGATGAGAGTCGATGTCTAATTCTTGCACCAGTTGAAGACCGAGCTGTATCGCCTCTTCACTGATGGTCGTTTCTTTGAGGATCTCACGCGCGAGCAAGATTTCGTTACGGGTATCGGCGGTGACAATTTCCCATTCATGGGAAAACATCAGGGGATTTTGGCGGTATTGGCGCACTCGTTGATAGATTTCAAAACGCTCTGCGGGAGTCATTAGCCCACGCACGCTTATGCGCAATCCAAAACGATCTAGGATTTGTGGACGTAATCGACCTTCTTCGGGGTTCATCGATCCAATTAACACAAAGCGTGAACGATAGGTTCCTGCCATCGCCCCGCGACGCACGGTGTAGTGTCCCTGCGCAGCAGCATCGAGGATAGCATCAATGATTTCATCGCGCAACAAGTTGACTTCATCAATATAGAGTAAGTTGTTGTCCGCGCGTGATAGGATGCCGCGTTCCAAACGCACTTTTTGTTGTTGGACAGCAATACGTTCGTTGATGCCGCCGACGACATCTTCGAGACGCGCGTTCAATGGGAGTTCGACTAACTTTACTTGCTCGTAATGGGATATCGATCCACCCCCATGAAATTTTTCATGGCAATCGGGGTATAAAGTAGCCGCATTCGGTTTTTGCATATCTTCGGGCAGGGCATCTTCTTCACAATCACTGACTTCGACGTCTGGCAATAGTTCTGCCAAGCTACGCACCGCTGTTGTTTTACCCGTGCCGCGTGGACCTATGAGGAGAACGCCGCCAACCGCTGGATTAACCACCGCCAGCAACAAAGCGATTCGCATTTCCAGTTGCCCCACAATCGCCATGAAAGGGTAGGGGGGGGCATCCGATAAACCCAGATCTGGGGCTTTGACGGATAAGATGCGTTTTGCCCCCGAATCGCTGAGGATACTCAGGAGTGAGGATGTGGACGAATAATTCTGATCTATAGTATCGCTCATAACACCCTGATGTCCCACTAAAATTGAACGTTAAAGATCTTTACGTTGTTTGCGATACGCTTGCCGTTCTTGACCTTGCTGGGCGTGAAGTTCTTCTTCGGAAGTTTCATAGATGAGTGAGGGAACCTCGATAGGTAACCCATCGTCATCTATGGCGACATACACGAGATAGGCAGCATTGGTGACGCGCGGGTTGCCTTCGAGTGGGTTTTCAGTCGTCACTTCAACTCTGACTTCCATAGACGTTCGACCGACATAGGTGACTTCTGCTTTGCAAATCACCAAATGTCCCAGTCGTATCGGTTCCATAAAAGTCATGGAATCAATGGCGACGGTCACAACCAGATTGTTGGCATGACGCATGGCGGCTAGGGCACCTGCCTCATCAACCATCTTCATGATGACGCCGCCATGAACATTGCCATGCACGTTGGCTTCTTGAGGACCCATCAAAGCGCTTAAAGTGCAGCGCGATACAGAAATAGGCTTAGATGGGCGGGTTGTGCTCATTCGTCGGAAGTCTCTTCGCCTACATCGGGAACAAGGTCTGACAGCCGCTTAAACACTTCGGGATCCCATTCAAGGACATCAATTTTGCTATAGCCTAAGTCGCCAGTGATAGGGGGTAATGGGGCGCGGGGCGGCAACTTGGGTTTGGGAGGGACTGGCGGCAATTTCTTCAACAATGGCGGACGTTCAGCATTGCGATTGCGGATAATGCGACCGTCGATATATAGGTTGCCTACCCATTCGCCTTGCTTCGTGTATACGTCAAAAGCTTCATTCAGGACGAATCCAATGTAGTCCCCGCGTGGATCGTAAATTCCACTCTTTAGGACAGTGGCTTGCCAGTCCCCTGGAGTGTCGTAGATGAAAAATGGTTTTTCTGGATCGATCTTGAATTTGCGTCCCATGTTTCTTTCTTCCAGCGCATAATAACTAGATCATGATATTCATTATAACGTGAAAAACTAACCTGTACCCTAGAGAAACCTACGATAAATTAATTGGAGTTGTTGTGCCGCTGCCGTCCATGTAAATTGCTTGGCTTGCTCATAACCCCGTTCGATGAGTAATTTGCGTAGTGTATCATCGGTAACGAGGCGCGTTAAATTTTCGCATAATTCATCTAAGTTTGTTGGCGTGATTGTTAGAGCGGCATCGCCTGCAACTTCGGGAAGTGACGAAATGTTTGATGTCAATACCGGCGTGCCACACGCCATTGATTCCAATACGGGAATGCCAAAACCTTCATAGAGTGATGGGAGCGCCGTCAAATGGGCGAGACTATAGAGTGCTGGCAGGTCATCGTCGTCAACAAAGCCGATGAAATGAACATGTTGCGTGAGCTTATTATCGGCGACTGCTTGATAGATAGGGTTTTCTAACCAACCGCGCCCCCCAGCAATAACGAGATCAATGTCCATGCCGGCGTTACGCAAACGTGCCACCGCTTGAATCAAGCGACTGTAATTTTTGCGCGGCTGAACTGTGCCCACCGAAAAGATGAACGGTGTTGACGATAAATGATATTTTGCGCGTACTCTATCCAGATGAGCAACATTGGCAATGCGCTGAAAGCGGGTTTCTACGCCACTATAGAGTACTGTGATTTTTTCTGGTAGCGTATGATATAGGTTTACCAAATCTTGCTTCGTGGCAATGGAATCCGCCAAGATGTGATCGGCGCGTTGGACAGAACGCGGGACAACTTTATCCAGAAACGCGCGCAAGCGTGGGCTGGCAGCTTCGGGCACACGGACAAAAGACAGATCGTGAACTGTTAAAATGGTACGGGTGTGATTAGGGGGCAAGACAAAATCAGTGGCATGAAAGATGTCGGTGCGCCCAATGAAAGTTTCGATAGGGATTGGAATTTGCGCACGTTGCCATAAACGCGCCAACCATTTGGGCGATAGGCGGGTAGTCTTCCAAGTAACTTTCGCATTGGGAAGCAAACGAGGGTCATGCTGTTTAGCGCCAGCGACGAACAATTTATAGTGTACTGCATCTTCATCTAAGGCAAGTAAGGCGGTGACTAATTCGCGAACATAGCGTCCGATGCCTCCGCCTTGCTCATATGCAGGGGTGTAATCAATGCCGATGGTTTTCAAATCGTCACTCTACGTCGTTGTAGGTCCAGTAACGATTCGCCAAGAAATTCCAAACCATGACGACAGTGACGCCAATCATCCATGCTGCCATGGTGCCTAACTTTGCCGCACCAGTAGCAGAGGGGACGTATCCGGGTCGAAAAACTTGGATTTCGGGAAGCAAAATCGGCATCAGGAATTCGCCAAGGATGTGATATACGCTGGTAATCCAAATCGTTCTGCCAAGCCACCCGACAAAACTAATAAGCCCGAACTGAACGAGCTGACGACGCAGGGAACGCGAACGCGAGTCGGGATATGTCCACAGGCGATTCCATGTGAAATTACTAGTGATGGCAGCGATGAAGGCAATCGTTTGGGCAACGGCGACATTGATGTCGAAACTGCCATTGGGATTAGGTGGCAAGAGTGTGGCTTGAAGGATCACAAGCGTAAGTGAGTCGATAATGGCACCCACAATGCCGACAAGCGCAAATTTAATGAAACGTTCTACTTCTTTGGCTTTGTCCCCGCCAAAACGGGTCGCCAGCATGACAATAGACGAATCCAGCGGATTTCGAACAGCAATCCGACGCACCTTTACAGTGTTGGTTTGATGACTCATACGATCCTTAACCATGTGAAGTATTCATCAATTGTTTCTGGAGTAACGCTGCCAGTGCAAATAAAACAGCGATGTGCAAGAAGAGGTTATTCACGTATAGATTGTCGGTCAGGCTGTGCACAAGCAAATAGGTCCATGACCCGATTAAACCGATACCGATGGCGCGGATCGCGAAATCGGGATGCTTTCGCAGCTGCCACGTTGAGAGAAACACGATTGCAAACAAAGTGATATAAGCAGCTAGACCGATCATGCCAGTCTCCGACAGAACATTCAAGTAGTAATTATGGGCGTGCCCCAAAGATATTTCCCAATAAATTAAAGAATAATTTGCATATGCCGCATCATAGTTGCCAAAACCTGCTCCTAAAAACGGATAAGCCGTAGCGATATTGACGGCAGCTTGCCAATGTGCCAAGCGTTCGACATTGGCATAATTAGCAGGGGTGACATCAACACCGCGTACATCCCCAGTTGAACTGAGTTCATTTGTGATGGTGCTGATGCGATTTGTGATGGAAGCCGGCAAGCGCCCAGAGGCACTTAAAAGCAACACGAGGCTGCCAATGCCAATGATGATGCCGACTGAGACGAATAGGCGGCGGGGCAGGGCAATCACCATCATGCCGATACTGACAAAAATACTCAGCCATGCGCCTCGACTCCATGAAGCAATGAGCGCCACCAACAAAATTGCCGCCGCCATACTGTAAAAGCCCACATTGGCAACCAGTGCTATACGTTGTTGGTGTGCAGGTTTTTTAAGTAGCCGATAGCCATAACCAAGTGCCGCCATCGCCGCGATAGGGAAGACTAATCCCATAAAGCCGCCAAAAGGATTCGGCTGTCCAAAGGTGCCAAAAGCGCGAAATACACGCCATTGTGTGATTTCTTCAATCAGTAAGTGAATTGCGCCACTTCCCCCAACGAACTCATAAAGTCCAACCAGCGCATTGGCTAAGCCGGCAGCAACGACCCCAAACACAAGCCATTCCCAGCGGTGGAGGGCTGCTGTATTGAAGATGATAAAGACCACAACAAGGACTTGTACCCATTTAAGCCACTCCGTCAGCCAACTAGTGAGCGATATCGCGCTAAAAGCAGTGATGGCGGTGACGGTGACAAAGAACGCAATGCCAATCCAGAGGATGGATGGCTTTAACACGACCAATTTGCCTTTTCGGAGGATATAAAGCATCCACGAGACAAGCACCAAAGCTAAGCTCATCTGTCCAATGTCGATGGGAAAAGAGATGGGGGATTCGGTTGAGATTAACACCCGCAAGGGCGCAATGACGAGCATAATGCCGATCGCGATACTAGGGTGAAGCAGTGCCAAACCGAGAAGGGTGATAATTGTCAAGCTAACAAACATCATTATTGGATCACCGATGCCGATCAGCAATCCAATAATAATACTTATAACAATCCAAAACGAAATCTGAATTCGTTTTAGAGTTTGTTCGCCCACAATACCTCTTGGAAGTACTGAATAGTCGTTGGTAATCCTTCTGCTAGTGTAATACGGGGTTTCCACCCAAGCACTGAGTGAGCGCGTGTCGTATCAGGGCGACGAGTTTGAGGGTCGCCGACTATTCTGTCCGCTTGCTTAAAAATAATGCCAGCGGTGTTGCCAGTGGCTTCATTCACACGATACGCAAATTCTAGGATGGTCATTTCTTCAAGTGTGCCGATATTCACTGGGTCAGAAAAATTGCTCATCAACAACAAGGACACGCCTTCGACCAAATCGGATACATATTGAAAACTGCGCGTCTGTTGACCGTCGCCGTAGACCGTAAGGGCTTCACCGCGTAACGCTTGACCAATGAAGTTGGGTACAACGCGACCGTCATCGAGCCGCATCCGGGGTCCGTAGGTGTTAAAAATACGGATGATGCGCGTATCGATCCCGTGTTCCCGATGATATGCCATTGTGAGCGCCTCGGCAAAGCGCTTTGCTTCATCGTAGACGCCACGTAGACCGATGGGATCGACATTTCCGAAATAGCTCTCCCGCTGTGGATGTTCCAGTGGATCGCCATAAATCTCGGAAGTTGAGGCAAGTAAGAAACGAGCATTTTTAGCTTTTGCCAAGCCGAGTACATTGTGAGTACCAAGAGAACCCACTTTGAGGGTTTGAATAGGATATTTCAAGTAGTCGATGGGACTAGCAGGTGATGCGAAGTGCAAGATCGCATCAATGGGTTCATCAATGTCGATATGCTGCGTCACATCATGCTGGATGAATCTAAAACGGGGATTATCGGAAAGATGCGCAATGTTTCGAAGGTTGCCTGTAAGTAAATTGTCGATACCAATGACAGTATGACCATCTTGGAGAAACCTGTCTGACAAATGGGACCCCAAGAAACCTGAGGAGCCTGTGATCACAACGCGCATATTATCTCCTGATGAAGCATGTCCAACGCAGTGTTATTTTATTCTGATGAAGTGTATCGCAATCGTTCAGGAAGTGAAATTGTCAAAACTTTGTCGATGATTTATAGCGACTATGAGACACTGCGAGACGCAGTTTCCTTTATGTTTGAGACGATCCCTAAGACAAAAACAAAAATATAAGAGAGATCGAGGACAAAAACGCTGTTATCGACCAATCCGTGTATAAGCAGACTGACCATGCAGCCAATTATACCGATACTGATAGAGGTCAACTGGGGGTCGATGTGTCGTAGGACGCGCACATTGTGAAGTGCAAAATGCCAAAATGTGATTTGAATCCAGAGAAAAACACCTATTCCCATGATGCCAAGTCGCAACCAGATATCCAACAAAAAATTATGTGGGTGTGATAGATTGGGTTCTTGCCAAGCATCTGGGCGCAAATAGTAGCCTTGATAGGCGTACAAGAACTGATCTAAGCCAAGCCCTGTAATGGGGTGGTCGGCAATGGCATTGAGCGCACTTTCCCAAACACGGAGTCGGAAAAAATTAGTCCCCTGACTAAAGTCCAGCAACCTTTGAAAGCGAGCAGATCGCAGTAGAAATGTTGAGAGCAGTGTCCCGGCAACGCCGGTAATCGTTAGGATTGGAAGGGCACGACGACCGTAGATGAGCATTACGACAACAATAAAAGACGCTGGGACACCCAAGAACAAAGCGCCGGCGCTCTGTGTCAAGAATAACGCGATAAGCATAACTACTGTGCAAACCGCCGCCACAGTGCGGCGCAAATTGTTTTTAGACAAGAGGGTGATAGCGAGCGCGAAGGGAAAACAACGACCGAGGAACAAAGCAACATTGTTTGGTGAGCCATAAACACTGGCTAGCCGTTGAACCCCTCCTTCCGCGGTAATGATGCCCGCCCCTGTAAAATACAGGAACAATCCCACGAGGCTTACAACTAAACCGGCGGTCAATAACACGCCAATCGAGCGCAAGATCGTTTGACGATCCCGTGCGACCATACGAAGGATGACATAGAAACATAATGGCTCAAAAAAGAGCGTGCGGAATTCGGTGGTAGCGCTATCGCGAATATCTGCCCATGACAGGGATATCAGCGCGATGAAGAACCAAAAGAATAGCGCAATGTCGATACCATTTAGTGACTGGATCAAGGGGCGTATTGCCAAAAATTGCCCGTGTTTTTTCCAGTGTATGCTCCACAGGACAAATGCCCGTAACAACGATACGGCAGTTGTCAAAAGAATGAGCAACTCCGCCATGGGGATAGAGAATTGATATAGCTCGACTGGGAACAAGAAAAATGGGGCATAAAATAGCGTCAGGAACAGCCCATACTGAGGTTTTTGATACACCATCAGTGCGAGCAGCAAAATGGCGATGAACAATACAATAATGTGCGGTTGAAGGTAAATTATGCCGGCGCTTAAGAATGCTAACAACAGTTGTACGGCATCGCGCCGGAAAATATTTGGAATACCATCATTCCATGTGAGAAGCATTCCGAACATCACCCCGATTGAGGCGAAGGCTGTCAATGAGAGTTGGGCGATACCCCCTAATGAGGCAATGAAGTGATTTATGGGGCGAATCAGCCTTGTGAGGGGTATCTGGCTGAGAGCGACGATGCTGCTTAGGGTGCTTACGACAAGCGTGAGTGATGCCACCATGATTTGGTTGTCGTAAGGAAGGGATAAATTACCAGAACTGATAGCATAGCCAACCAGCGCCCATTGATCCCAACCACGATCCGCGATGAAGCTGAGGGTGTGATCGTCTAGGGATAATCCTCGTGCAATCGGAACAACGATTTTATCCAAAGCACCTGTTACACTATGCAAATTGAGATAGGATTGCCCGGCATTGTCACGGGGGAGTTGATTGGCTGGTTGATTGTCAACAGTGACATACAAGAACGCTGAGTAATTGCCTTCCCGTAACAGTAATCCGGCATCCGTACCATGAAATCTAAATCTGGCTGCCGAGTCTTGAACCCAGCCGATATCCGCGCCTAATTCGCCGAATGTCCAAACACCGCTATATTGGGCATAAGGAGAGGCAGGAGGGAAAATGCCATTTAGAGGCAATGTCTCCCAATTAGACTCCAATAGCGCGTTGAGTAGCGCGCTATTGGACTGATCGCAACCGCGCAGGGCAAAACCCCACTGTGGACTATCGCAGGGTAAGGCGGGCTGCCACTGTTGAAGAATCATCCCGCCCATCCAGGGCCATTCTCGCTCGGCACGCGCCAAAGCGCTCAAGGTGTAATCTACTTGTTGGTCTTGCGTCACGCTTCCCCATATAGAAGGGGCACCCCGCCAATTTGAGGGTAAAGCATTCCATCCCCATTGACTTGCCCAAAGCGCTTTATTGCCATCACCGTGTGCAACCATGATTTCACGTAATGCCACAACGCGCGAGAAATTGAGCCGCTCTTCGCGCACTGTTCGTTGGTGGGGGGGATCATCAAAACCGTAAGGTTTGGCAGCGACAGCATCGAATGAGTTTTTCCCTCCCAACGCATACAAATCGTTTAAGTAACGCCAATCACTGATATTTTGTGGTCCTTGCTCTTCCGTCGGGGCGAGCGCTGCGGTCATGACAACAGCATGAGGATCGGCGCTATGGATCGCCCGATAACCCGCAGCGAGTAGGGACAGATAGTCGGCAGGGTGTGGAGGTAATCCGCCCCAACTGGCACTCAGATTTGGCTCGTCCCAAATTTCATAATAAGTGATGGCATTGCCGTACCGTTCGGCAAAAGCGCGAAGAAATGTCTCAAAGGCAGCAGTGGAAATAGGTGGGGCAGAGGCGGAATCGTTAGCACGCAGATCGCGCAACCAACTGGGTGCGCCATAGATCACAGCGACCCATTCTAAGCCTTCAGCCGCGCTAACTGCTGAGACGATACGATCGTATTTATCCCAAATGTACCTGTTGGGGGATTGCTCGATGTCATCCCATCGGAAGAATTGTCTTATCCACACGATATGAGCGCTGCGCATGAGGCTCAATTCGTTGGGCAGCACAACATCACTATATTGTGTCAAATCGGCATTGACACCTAACCGAGGCACACGAAAGGGCAGGTCACTCGTTTGGGTGGCATCAACCACACCTCGCAATGCTTCATCGCGGGCGGTCGTCGTCGCGCCCATGGTGGTGAGGCTACCCAAGACAATAAAGCAGGAGATAACCAAAACGATGATGTATCGATTCATTCTGTCCAAATTGGGCGAGTAGCACCGCGATCTAAGGTCAGTTGGTTGGCAATGCCGGATTGAATATCGATCACCCACAGATTGCCGCTGTAGATGAGCGCAATTTGGTCGCCTCTAGGACTCCAATCGAAATAAGGAGCATCTGCGGTCAAACCCTGTTGTCCTGCAGGCGGAAATAATACGACTGCATTACTTCCATCACGATCTGCAATGACAAGATCGTATTCGGCAGTGCTACTAATACTATTGGCGATATCCCGTGCGCGTAGATAAGCAATATTGCCGGTATTGTCGGCACGAAGGGGTGAATACTGGGGCTTAGACCAAATGCCGGCATTTTGCACGATATCGGCAGTGAATTCACCGCTTAAAGCTGCGACGGTGACATGAAAGGCGGGGCTAGTCTCGGCGGGTTCACTGCCGATGGGTTGCCCATGAATGGTGGTCAACGCCAAGAGATTATCTGGTGACCACGATACACTGGCACGCCATGACCATGGTTGCTGTGTGCTGAATACCGGATATGTCAACAGCGGGTCTAATTCACCGGTTTGGATATCCACCAAACCCATCGAATCAGCCCGTACCCATGCCAGATACCGACCATCGGGCGACCATGAATATTCTGTCCCCCACCAACTGTAGAGCCATCCACTGGAGCGAGCGACGAACTCGCGTGTATTCAACAATGCACCGCTCAGAGGGTCAATTTGAGCAAGCCATAAATCGTTGTATGCTTGCCAACCGGGGGCATTTTCGGTGATTTCACCCGTCGAATAACTGATGGTGTTTTCTCGATTAGGCACCCAATCTGCCGAAAGCACATTTTCAGGGCGCAGGAGAATTGGCTGATCGGCGTTGCTTAGGCTACTCATCGTCCATAAATTATTAAACGCAGTATCCGATTCTGTCTCCAAAACGGAACGGGTGAAGAGGATCTTGCGTCCATCGGGTGTTAAGCTCAAAACCCGTCCATCGATGTCTGCCGAAGTTGTTAAAGGACGCTTGGCACTGCTATTTCCCCTCATCAACCAGATATTGCCATTGCTGATATAGGTGATGGTGCCCTGTACTTGGACAGGATCGAGTTGACCTGTGGGTCCCACGTAAATCAGCGCATCTTGGGGAGAGCGAATGGTCGTCGTGCGTAGTGGGAAGCTTTCCATCCTTCGTCCATCGCGAATGGTCACACGATTACATACTTCTTCGATCCCGTTTACGCCGGTTTGTACGACGCGCTCCTCGGACGGTTGTAGCCCCTCATTAAGGATACGTTGCTCGCCATAAGGAATATCTCGCTGGGTGCATTCTTCAGTTTGCTGAACACGCGCCACAGTGATGCGTAATCCATCGGTGATTTGGGTAAATTGCGGTGGTGTGACTTCATCCAGCGGGTTTAGTTCAATGCTTGCACTGGTCAAAAATTCACCTACGGTAATCGGGAATTCTTGGGGATAGCTTCGTTCGGTACTATCCACAACTAATGTAACCAGCAAGGTTTCTTGCCGTGTCGTTGGGATACACCCTGCAAATATTAGTAATAGCGCAAGAAGCAGAAATCGAAAATTCATCACCCAAGACCAATGATTGATAAACAAGGAACCGATTGAAAGCAGATAATCTGCTTCCAATCGGTCTTCAACGATACCTCAGGGTATAGCATTCGGAAAGATAGCACTTCGGACATCATTGAGCGTTTGCAGAAGCGCACGATTCAATGCGTTCGCGCCAAAACCATTAATGGCTTCTTCGGAGAGATCGCCGGAACCATTGGGTGCAACAGATAGACCAAAATTGCCCTGACCTTGATTGGGCAATATGGAGAGCAAGCGCCAATTGTTGATCAGCAGTGCTTCCGTTTCATCACTCACGCGAACGATGATTTCGTTGTAGATCAGAGTCGTTTCGGGCGCGCTGGCGGAGTCTGGCGGTACGGTGAGCAAGACCGGAATAACTCCGTGCGATAGCGCGATATTGACGACTTGGCGCAGCGTGTTTTCAAACACACCCACATCCGTAAATTGGCGAACATCGTTGAAACCAGTGCTGATAAATACCACTACTGGCAAGGACAGGCGTAACTCGCAATCAAGCGGCGTTTCACCTGCTAGGCAGACAGTTGTATCGGCTTGGCTGGGATCGACCAGACTTTGCAATGTCCAATCAGCACGATTAGCTTGGCTTGCTTGGGTAAAGCTAGTGTTGCCGCCCAAATCAGTTTGATTGAACCAGTCGATTTGCGCTTGCAGGTAGCCGTAATTGCCCAATAGATAACTTGAACCGGGGGCAAACACACGCAGGATTTCCGGTTGAGCAAAGATCGCATCCCCAGCAACAGCGAAGACGGATGCGCGATTTCCCTGTGTGGTGCCATTTTGATAAGCGTTACCAGCTTCCGATGCGTTCGGGATGATGGGCGCTAAATCGACAATGCTGGGCGTTGGCGCGGGCGCTGCAATCACATCAACCACAGCACTGAATGTATCCGTTGCACCGTTGGCATCCGAAATTGTGAGCGTCACCGTATAAGTGCCGGGCACGCTGTAAGCGTGCAAGGGGCTGACCTCGTTGGATTGCTGTCCATCGCCAAAATCCCAGGTATAGACCGAAACTGCGCCTGTCGACTGGTCGGTGAACTGAATGCTTTGAGCAACATCAGCAACAACTTCAAAAGTGAACAGAGCGTCAATGGGCTGAGTTACAGCGATGGTCTGGTTCGTCGAGTTCGTGCGTCCATTCGCATCGCTGATCGTGAGCGTCACCAAATAACTGTTGCTTGCCGTATAGAGATGAGTGGGGGAGGCTTCGATGGACGAAGTGCCATCGCCAAAATCCCACAGGTAACTCGTAATGGTGCCTGTAGACTGATTTGTGAAGATTGCCGTCAAATCATTCACAGTTGTGGTAAACGAGGCAACAAGGGGCGCTGAAACGCTTACCTGAGCTTCGTAGGTCGATTGGCGTCCCAATGAGTCGGTAACGGTCAGCATCACGGTATAGATGCCAGCCGCAGGGAAGGTGTAAAGCGGGTTTTGTTCACCCGAAGTCATACCCGTACCATCGTTGAAACTCCACAACACGGAAACAATCGTCCCCGTCGAAGCGTTCATGAATTGAACAGCGAGTGGGTTATCCTGACTCACGACGAAAGTATACGACGCAATGGGTTCAGGGACGGCTGTTTCTGTGGGTGTTACTGTCGGTGGTTCAATCGTAATGGTTGGCGTTTCCGTCAACGTTGGCGGCACAAGGGTGATGGTTGGCGTTTCTGTTAACGTTGGCGGCACAAGGGTGATGGTTGGCGTTTCTGTTAACGTTGGCGGTACAAGGGTGATGGTTGGCGTTTCCGTCAACGTTGGCGGTATGGAAGTCACACTAGGTGCCGTAGTGACTGTCACAGGCTCAACGGTGACGCTCGGTATCGTCGTCGCGGTGAAGGGCACAGTAGTGGTACTAGGAACTATCGTTGCCGTGAAGGGTATTGTGGTTGCACTTGGCACCACTGTTTGTGTAGGTTGTGTTGATGTCGGCGGAATGGTACTAGAAACGCTTATTTGTCGAATAACGTTTGAAGAACCGCCCGGTCCGCTCACGTTGAGAATGACATTGTAGATACCGGGAGTCGTAAACACATGTTGCGGATTTCGCTCGGCACTCGTCGTACCATCACTGAAATTCCACAAATAGTTGCTGACGGTACCGGTCGATTGATCTAAGAATTGGATGGAAACAGGCGCAATGCCACCGGCCCGGTCTTGTGTGAAGCCCGCCACTGGGGCAGAAGGACTGTTGGCACTGATCTGGCGTGATACGTTGGAAGTGCCACCGACACCAGTCACGGTTAAGGTGACGGTATACAACCCCGGACTTCCGTAAATATGAGTGGGATTGACTTCGGAACTGGAGGTGCCGTCACCAAATGTCCACGAAACAGTATTGACGCCACCTGTCGATTGATTGGTGAAACGCACCGTTAGCGGGACTTGCCCTGTTACAACATCTTGTGTAAAGGCAGCCACCGGACGTGGAATGTCTAATGTGGGGGACGGTACCGGCGTATTGACGCGGTTTTGAACCGTGATATTGCTGATGACGGTTTGTTCGATTCTGCCGTCACGCAGATAAACGCGGAGGCGCAACTGATAACGGGCATCTTGAACAGTGTTGGTACTCCAAATACCCAACAAACCATTCAAAATGGGGGTAGAAACTGGATTGGTCGCTGGAAACCAGAGATTCCCCGGATTGGGATCGGGTCCGTACTCAAGTTGATATTGTAAAAACTGGGGATGACTCGCAGATCCTAAAATTTGCACATTACCGGCGACGACATTGCCCGGTAGCGGTGAGACCACCGAAATATTGAGTGGTAGCGAGCTGGCAACCGGAAAGACCACTGGAGGTGCGCTGGTAGGAATACTAACGATTGCTGTCGGAAACGTGATGCCGGGCAGCAAAGTGGGAAATAAAGCTGTTGCCGGCAACCCGCTGGTAGACACCGGGGTGCGCGATGGCAGCAGAGTGACCGACAAGGTCTCCGTTTGAATAATTTCTTGTTGCTCTGGAGACCCGCTTAGGTTGCAGGCAGAAAGTATGAATATCAGAAGTACACTTGCCAACAGCGCTGACCACACAGGAATGTGTTTGCGCGATCTCATCATCGATAGCCTTTCTCATTGGTAAAATCCACTTCATTATGCAACATTTTCATGACAATGGTTTGTATCGCAGATTGTATACCCCACTTGTAGCGACTTAAAAGCAATGCTACACTCTCTCATTATGAAGATAATGATCGTTGATGACGAATCGAGTATCCGCGAAGCGTTGGGCAAACGCCTAAAACGCGAAGGTTTCGACGTGATTCTTTGTGGTGATGGGGCAGAGGCACTGCGTCAATTCCATGATGGACACCCTGATTTAGTGATTCTTGATATTGTGATGCCCAATATGGATGGTTTAACCGTTTGTCGACGCATTCGCGAACAATCGGATATCCCTATCATTATGCTTTCTGCCCAAGCGATTACCGAAGATGATATTGTCGCTGGTTTAATGGCGGGTGCAGATGATTATTTGGAGAAACCGGTGGGGATGAATGAGCTTGCCGCGCGAGTTCACGCTTTGCGACGCCGGTCTTTGTTGTCCAATACCGAAAATGAACAACGATATGAAGATGGGTATTTGGCTGTTGATTTCCATAAGCGCACCGTTCATGTGCAATCACAGCGTGTGCATTTGACGCCGACAGAGTTTAAGTTGCTGGCAGTGCTAATTGAAAATGCAGGGCGGGTTGTCTCCCAGCGCGACCTATTGGAGCAAGTGTGGGGGCGCGAATATATCGACGATATTTATTATCCGCGCGTCTACATCAGCCAACTACGGCGCAAGCTGGAGCGAGATGCGGCAAACCCAATGTATATTTTGACCGAACACCGTATCGGTTACCGTTTCGAGAAACAAACGTAAAGCTGCGCCGTTCCTTGACTCCCCGATGGTTTAATTAAGGATGGAGTCGTTTTTAGATGCTTGATTTCGCACCATTTAGCATTCTCATCAATGCGGTCTCTGCGCCCCTCTCGCTCGCGTTTTTGATCATCCTTCTATGGAGTTCACCTCGGCGCGAGATGAACCAGTTCCTCGCGTTGTTTTTGTTTTTTTTGGTGATGTGGAACTCTGGTGCCTTGCTGTATCAGGCGGGGGAATGGGCAGACTTGCCTTCCGCGCTGACTCGCTTTGTTTATATCATCATGGATATTGGGTTTACGGGCGCAAGTATCTCGATTTTTGCGCTTACAGCCGTTATCGTCAAAGCCTACACTCGTCGGTTACGGGCGCTGGCGTTTGTGACTGTACTCACATTGATGGTTTATCGTATGGCATCGTTATTCACACCGCAATATGTGCTGCCAGATCAAATCGATGTCATTTACACAACACAACCACTTTTACTAGTTTTTTTGGTTTTTTTTGGGGGTAGTACCCTTATCATCTTGTGGCGCAATCGCAGGGCGGTTCAATCTACGGTTCTGCGTTTTGGGTTAACACTTTTTGTCATCGCGCAATTCATTAGTTTTTTAAACCCAGAGCTTGGCATTTGGACTTTGGTCAATAATCTTGGCGCAATCGCGGGTTTGATCATCACTTTTTCTATTGTCCGGCAAGAAATTGTGCGCCCTCTCGCCGAGAGAACCTATCAGGTGGAGGCGCTTCGTACCGTCAGCAATGCCATCGTAAATCAGGAGTCGCTGGATGCGCAGCTCCAAAAAATTACACATCATGCCGCTGATATTTTGAAGGCAGATGGCGCGACCATTCTGTCACGAGAAGGGCAGGGGCTACGTCAAATTAGCACATGGCAGATGCCAACAACCTATTTAGCAACCCGCAATGGTATGGCGCAAACAGCTTTTTCGCAGCGCAAAACGATCTTGGTCGATAATTACGCGCACGAATGGCGCACTGGAGATGATTTCTCCTTTGCACGAGTCGCCTTTGGTTCCGTGATTTGCACACCTATAACGCACGGTGATGAAGCCTTGGGGGTGCTACTGGTTGTTTCGGCGCGGCAAGGGCGATTGTTTCGGAACGATGATATCTATATGCTGGAGTTGTTTTCCACGCAAATCGCGGTTGCCATCGTCTATCACCGCTTGTTTGAGCGCCAACAAGAGCTAGACCGTCTTAAAAGCGAAATGCTGCGTATGGCGAGCCATGACCTTAAAAACCCGTTGCAAGCATCGATGGCGAACCTTGAATTGATGCGTGATGATCTTGCCGATCATCCTAACCCAGATGTTCATGAGTCGATAGCGGTGATTGAGAAACAACTAAACCGCATGAACCGTATTATTCGTGGGGTGTTAGATTTAGAAAAACTACGTGACGGGCAGCTTCAATTACAAGCATATCCGGCGGAGAGGCTTATTCAGCACGCTTTTGATGAAATGACTGGACAGGCGCAAGATCACAGTATCACGCTCTCTTTAGAAGTCCTAGAAACGGCGCAAGACGCACAAATGATTTGTGATCCAGTCCAGTTTGAGCGGGTACTTGTCAATTTAACCGAAAATGCAATCAAATTCACGCCCTCGGGCGGCAAAGTTCAACTTCGCTTGAGCATCGCCGAAACCGGAACAAACCTTTTATTTATCGTGCAAGATAGTGGAGTGGGAATCGCTGAAGTGAATCAACCTTACATTTTCGAGCGGTTCTTTAGAGCAAGTCCACCCGGCATGGAACATGTAAGTGGTTCTGGATTGGGGTTAAGCCTAGTAAAAACGGTTGTCGAAAGGCATCATGGCACCGTTTGGTTTGAATCTTCTGAAACCTACGGTACGACCTTTTTTGTTTCTACCCCGTTAGCCAATCAGGATCAAATACGTGATGTTCAACCGGATCGGCGTTCTGTTTAGTATCGTTTGCATTGTTCTTATGGGTTTCGCTGTTGGTATCTCGGCAATTTCTGCACAAGAAAGCAGCCCAACACCAGCGCCCACAAAAACATCAACCCCTATAGTTGCCGTTACAAGTACAGATGTGCCAACAGTAATCACATCTGATGAAGTATTTCAACCTTTTACCCAATCTGACCTTATTCGCTTGACGGCGAATGTTCAGCGTCCTAACGGTATCTATTGGTTTGATGACAAGTTATATACCGCGTGTACGGGGGACAGCACGGTTTATGAAATCGATGACACCTCTGGGCAGACACGTACCTACATTTTTGGCATCCGTAACGCGCATATGCTGTATGTAGAAGACAATGAGACTTCGGGCTTAACGCTGTGGGTACCAGATTATAGCGCCAATACGATGGCAACGGTGACACGCGCGGGGGTTCGTACCATTGCGCGTGATTTGCAGGGTCCGTGGGGAATTGCATGGGTGGACGAAGCCCAATTTCTGGTGACGAATTTACTTGGGAATACCCTCAATATCATCAGTCGTGATGGCGATAACGAAACTGTGTTGGCAGATTTGTCTGCTCCCGCTGGCATCGTTATCGATGGGGATCGATTTTATGTCGCCAATGCCGGAAGTACCCGCCGTTCAATCGAATGGTATCCACTTGCTGAGGTGATGGATGGGGGATACCAGCGCGAAACCCCACAATCGCAAATCCTCGTCAGCGGGTTGCAAAATGTCACTGGAATGCAGATGGCACCAAGTGGTGATTTATATTTCACTTTTGCGCTTGGGACACGCGGCGTCGTCGGTCGTATCGACCCTGAGGACTGTTACGCTCAAGGTGGCTGTACCAACGAAGATGTTGAGATCGTGCTATTCAGTGATTTGACTGCGCCCCTTGCAGGGCTAGTGATTACGCCCGACTCGCGCTTATTTGTGCATGAGATGTTCAGCCCAGATTTGTATTGGGTCGCTTTGGAACAATAGATCATATGGGGCGAATGAGTGATCTGTTCGCCCCATATGAGGATTTAGAGGCGGTTTAGTGGTCTAGGATTTTGCTCAAAAAGAGACGCAAACGGTCGCTTTCTGGATTCTCAAATAAGCCGACAGGGGTAGTATCCTCGATTTTTTCACCCTGATCCATAAAAATGACGCGATCCGCAGCGGCACGGGCAAACCCCATTTCATGCGTGACGACAACCATCGTCATGCCCTCGTGGGCTAAATCGAGCATCACATCGAGTACTTCTTTGATCATTTCTGGATCAAGGGCAGAAGTCGGCTCGTCAAACAACATAATTTTGGGATTCATCGCTAACGCACGGGCAATAGCAACACGCTGCTGTTGTCCACCGGATAATTTTGCCGGATAAACATCGATTTTTTCGCGGATGCCTACTTTTTGGAGCAATGCGTAGGCAATTTCACGACTTTCATCTTTGTCGCGTCGGCGAACGATAGATTGTGCCAACATCACGTTTTCAAGAACAGTCAAATGTGGGAACAAATTGAAGTGCTGAAACACCATCCCCACCTCGACACGGACTTCATTAATATTGGTGGAGGGATGGTTAATTTGAACACCGTTCACCCAAACTTCACCTTCTTCAACACTTTCCAACCGATTGATGCAACGAAGCAGTGTGCTTTTACCAGACCCACTCGGGCCAATAATCACAACAACCTGTCCGGAGAAAATATCCAAACTCACTTGATTTAGCGCTACAACTGTGCGAAAACGCTTCGTTGCATCTTTTATGGAAATAATGGGTCCAGAGATTGTCATTTAATCCTCTTTGGTGTCAGCATGGAGGCGCGCTTCCAGCCAATAGACACCCATAGACATGATTATCGTCAGATTGGCGTAGATAAAAGACAACACGAGCAGCCCCTGGGGGTAACGAAAGCGATTGCTCGAATACTGGCGGGTTAATTGAGAGATTTCGGGTACTGCGACCACAGATGCCAACGAAGTGTCTTTAAGCAGCAGAACAAAATTATTCGCCATTGCGGGCAACACATTGCGGATCGCCTGTGGCAAAACAATATAACGCATCGCTTGGCTATACGTCATGCCAAGCGAGCGTCCTGCTTCAATTTGACCTTTATTGATACTGATGATGCCGGCACGGAAAACCTCGGACATAAACGCTCCATATGCCAGCGCAAATGCCAGCATAATTCGGGTTGTTTCTTGCACATCGCGACTACGCAAGGTGGTGTTGGCGATGACCTCGGCGTTGAAGCCCATTAAACTTTGGAGCAGATCGTCCAGTAGGCGGATTTGAGCGATGATGTCAATCAGGGCAGGGGTGA
Source organism: Aggregatilineales bacterium (assembly GCA_038248285.1). GTDB lineage: Bacteria > Chloroflexota > Anaerolineae > Aggregatilineales > Phototrophicaceae > Flexifilum. The sequence continues at coordinate 14,862 of JBBRTY010000013.1, read as the reverse complement.
GAACAAAATTGAAAACAAGGATAATGACAAGCAGCGGTAACCCACGAAAAAGCTCAACATAAAATGTGGATATATTGTAGATGAGGATATTTTTTGATATACGGGCGAAGGCAGTCACCAACCCTATCAAAGTCGCAAAGAAAAAACTCACCAACGTGATTTGAATCGTGATACTGATACCGGGCCAGATGAAATTCCAAGTATCGATCAGGATCGGGTCGTTCAAGATCAGTGCGACAATAAATAGGTCGATAGCGAGGAACGCGATAAACCATAATTGCCGTCGAACAATATTGCGGGCTAGTTTTCGGATGTCAAAATATTGACGGGGTGCGGTGGTGTCGGGAGGGGGTACTCTCATAAAATTGCTACCCTTTAGAGTCACAAAGAATCATATGTGCGCCCTCACAAGTGATTGTGGAGGCGCACATAGAAGACAAGCGATTAAACTTTACTGACTTTCAAACCACATACGATAAATATCGTCCCATGTTCCATCGGCGAACATCGATTCCATCGCAAAGTTGATCGGTTCGACAAGTCCACTGCCGGGGGGAAAGGCAAAAGCAAGTCCTTGAACGCCGGAAAGCGATTCCTCAAGCGTCATCATACTGCCGCGTTCGGCAATATAGCCTTCCGCAGCCGGACGATCCACCAAGACTGCGTCCACATCGTTGTTGAGCAAGGCTTCAATCGCGCCGGCAAACACATCATAAGAACGGACATTTTCCATTCCAAATAATGCGTGGGCAGTGATTTCGTTGGTGGTACCCACTTGGGTAGCAATCACAAAATCTCCTAACGCCAAGAGTTCAGCACTGGTGGTAAAACGGGTTTCGTCAGCACGGACGAGCAAGGTTTCATCGTAAGCCTGATACAGCATCGAGAAATCAACCGACTCGTCACGTTCAGGAGTGTAAGTGATGCCATCAGCAGCGACATCAAATTCGCCGGCAGCAATACCGATCAACATGCCATCCCAACCAGTTTCTACGTAATTGGGGACACAATTCAAGCGGTCGCATATTTCGTTGAAGGTATCGTAGTCCCAACCGACAGCTTCGTTGTTTTCGTTGTAAAAGTTGTACGGCGGATAGGCATTCTCGACCGCGATACTGATTTCTAAACCAGCCAAATCGGGCAATTCAGCAGTTTCAAACCAACGACGGTAAATTTGATCCCATCGTCCACTGGCTTGCAAATGGGTCATCGCCGCATTGATAGGTTCAACCAAATCACTGCCGGGCGGCAAGGCAAACGCCAACCCTTGAATGCCAGACAATGATTCCTCTACCGTCATCATATTGCCACGCTCGGTGATATATCCTTCAGCAGCAGGGCGATCCACAACCACCGCATCGACATCGTCATTCAAGAGGGCTTCGATAGCGCCCGCAAAGCCATCGAAAGAACGGACATTTTCTTGACCGAAAATTTCAATCGCCGTAATCTCGTTGGTGGTACCCACTTGGGTTGCAACGACATAATCGTCCAATGTCAAAAGTTCGTTGACGCTGCTAAAGCGGGTTTCTTCGCTGCGAATCAGCAAAGTTTCATCATACGCCTGATAAAGCATTGAGAAATCAACCGACTCGTCGCGCGCTTCGGTATAGGTGATGCCATCAGCGGCGACATCGAAATCACCAGCAGCAATGGCGATCAACATACCATCCCAGCTCGTTTCTTCAAATACAGCGACACAATTCAACAAACGGCAAATATCGTTAAATGTGTCGTAATCCCAACCGACAGCTTCATTGTCTGCATTGTAAAAATTATAGGGAGGGTAAGCGTTTTCGACCGCCACTATCACCTCGCGTCCCTCCAAATCGGGAAGGGGAGGCAATTCTTGTTGTGCTTGAGCCAATGTCGGGAGCAATATCAAAAGTGATGCGACGACAATAAACGTGGAGCGGATGAACTTCACCATGTTGGAGTTATCCTTGATTTCTAGGCAAATTCTGTAGGTGTGCTTAAATTAAAGATAGTGACATATCATTGTGCGATTTTAACACGAGTTTAGCATTGTGGAAAAGATCACAATATTGACATCTTTTTTGATGAGAAATGCCCTTGAGTCGAACAGTCGGGCGCAGGGACATGCCTTAAAAGATGCTATTGTCCAAGAGGCTCGACCAACAAAATGCCGATTAAGGCGATGATCAATCCTAAATGATGTGTCACTGTCCAAATGAAATCGAGAAGGGGTGCATCCAAAACAAACGTCATGAGTTGAACGATAAAACTGATAATAATCAGCCCAACGCCAATAACAATGGGCAACCCTCGTTGACGCGCCAGAGTTGAGGACAGATTTTCAAGAAACTTCGCAAAACGGGTGGATCTGTCGAACCATTTGAACATAGTTAAACTCGAAACTCTAGGAGACGATCTAACAACGCTGCGGATACACGGGCTTTCATTTCGATACCATCAGAAGTATGCAGGCTTGACTCGACAGAAGCTTGTTCATGAATCAGCGAAACCAAATCACCCCGATCATAAGGCAATTTTAGCGTGATGGCGTAAAGCGATGCAGCCAACACCTCTTCAATTGCGAGCATGAGTTCGGGAATGCCTTGTCCCGTTAACGCCGACACTTTGACGATGCGGGTATAACGCCCTTCAGGAACCTGTTGCAAGATGAGATTTTCATCATCCTCATGAAGCTGGTCAACTTTGTTCCACACCAAAATCTTAGGCACCGGTGGCACATCAATTTCTGCCAGCGTGTCATCAACGGTTTCAATGTGCTGCATGACATTGGGGTGTGTGGCGTCAGCGACCTCTAACAATAAATCTGCTTCTTTAATCTCTTCCAAAGTCGCTTGAAACGCAGCGATGAGAGTTGTCGGTAACTTTTGAATGAAACCGACAGTATCGGTAATGACGGCTGTTCGTTTGGAAGGCAATTCTAAGCGCCGAGTCGTGGGATCAAGCGTCGCAAATAGTTGATCGGCAATGTAGATGTCTGCACCCGTCAACGCATGTAACAACGTTGATTTTCCGGCATTGGTATAACCTACCAATGCAATGAGTGGCATACCGGCACGATCCCGCTGTTGGCGATGACGACCACGATGGGAGCGGACCTGCTCTAAATCTACTTTCAACTTACTGATCTTCCGCCCAATTTCGCGACGGTCAACCTCAAGTTGGGTTTCACCGGGGCCTCTTAAACCCACGCCGCCGGCACCACTACGTCCTGAACCACCACCGGATTGACGGGCAAGATGTGTCCACGCGCGTGTTAATCGGGGGAGGCGATATTGGTACTGGGCAAGCTCTACTTGAAGGGCACCTTCACGGGTATGCGCGTGTTGCGCAAAGATGTCAAGGATAAGTGCAGACCGATCAAGGACTTTGATAGCTTCCCCGAAGCTCTTCTCAAGTTCACGCTGGTGTCGAGGCGATAACTCGTCATCGAAAATGACGACTTCTGCCCCCAATGCCAACAGCATCTCTTTGATTTCTTCAACTTTTCCTTTGCCGATCATAGTCGCGCTGTCAATACTGTTGAGATTCTGAAAAGTATCTCCTACGACTTCCATGCCAGCGGTTTCTGCAAGAAGAGCAAGTTCGCTTAACGAGTCCGTGACAGAAAGCAGGGGAAAGCTATGTTTTATGCCAATCCCCACTAAAAATACACGTTCAGGTTTTGAAATCACTTCACGGTTATGACTTTGTTCTAGCATAAAGTTATCTTTTTCCATACCAAGACTTTAATCGGGAAAGCGCTTCATCCAAACGATCATCGGGAATACCCAGACTCATGCGAATGTAGGGGGTGCCACCGGGACCGTAAATTACCCCCGGCGCAACTGATACGTGCGCTTGGGTCAGGGCAGCTTCAGCAAATTGTGAACCGTTACCCATTTCGGTTCGTGCCCAAACGTACAAAGAGCCGGAAGTTTTCTTGGCGACGAGACCCATATCAGGCAGCGCCGCTAAAATTTTGTCGCGACGCTTTTCGTAAATGAGATTGCGGGCGTCAGTCCATGAGCGCGGCGTTTCATCACTGGCAGTGATCCCCGCTTTATAGATGGCGTGAAAATGCCCACTATCCATATTACTCTTTACTACTAAAAGTGTCTTCAGGGCTTCGGCAGAACCTACTGCCGCGCCCAGCCGCCAACCCGCCATATTGTATGATTTTGACCACGAGATAAACTCGACAGTGGTATCAAGCGCGCCCGCTACCTGAAGCACGCTGCCAGCGACATACCCATCAAAGGTGACTTCAACATAGGGGTTATCAGACGCCAAAAGAAGGTTTCGTTCCCGGCAAAAATCGACGATCTTTTGATAGGTCGAGAAGTCGCAAGTCGCGCCTGTGGGGTTGTTCGGATAGTTGATCCACAACAATTTAGCGCGTTTTGGGAAATCAGCGGCGAGCGCATCGAGATCGGGCAAAAAACCATTCGCGACATCCAATTTAACCCACTGAACTTGTGCCCCGGCTAAATGCGCACCCATTTGGTAGGCTGGATAGGCTATTTCGGGGACAAGGGCAATATCGCCTTGATCCAAAAATGCCAACGATAAATTGACAATCCCCTCTTTGCTGCCCAAAAGGGGGAGTACATTTTTTTCCGGGTCAAGGATGACACCAAATCGCCGCTCGTAATAACGCGCGACCCCCGCTCTAAATTCGGCGGTGCCTTTATACCCAGAATAACCATGTGCCGTAGGATCGCTGATGGCATCAGTCATTGATTTAATGACCAGATCGGATGGCGGCATGTCTGGGCTACCGATATCGAGATTGACAATATCAAACCCAGCATTGTTTAGTTCACGAACGCGCTGGTTGAGAACCGCGAAAGGGTAGGGGGGAAGGTTATTTAATCGCGCTGCAATATCGGGCATTACCGAGTATCTTTCTCTCAAGGAGCCGTCTTTAAGGTGATAGCGCCTGAGTTTAAGAGATACATCTCTAAGACTTCCCCAACCCGCGCTAGGCTATCAACGCTGATTTTGTCGATGGTGTCTTCGCTGGTATCCCAATAAGCATAATCAAGGTCAATGATATCGACTGCTGGAATACCGCGTTGAATAAAAGGGACGTGATCATCTGTAATCGATCCGCCTACTTCATTAGGGAATTGCGCCTCATACCCCAGCGTCCTAGCTGTTTCCCAAATGGCGGCGGCGATATCAGGAGCAGATTGATTAGAATAGCCCTCAATGGGGAAGGCTTGATCAAATTCTCCAACCAGATCGACTAACAACATATAATCGATGTTTTCAGTTTCGAGATCAAGCCGATTGGCATACAAGGTTGAGCCTATCAAATACCCGCTCGTTTGGGGTATCAAGTCCGCAAATGGGGCGATGCGCCCATTATCTTCAGCATCAAAAAATACCAAACGAATCTCGTGGTTCGGGATATAGTTCTCGCTGATGACCCGCGCTAATTCCAATAAAACACCTACGCCACTGCCACCATCATTGGCACCCGGCATGGGCAATAAGCGCTTTGTCGGGTCGACATCTTTGTCAGAAAAAATGCGCGAGTCATAGTGAGCGCCAATGATGATCGTGCTTCCCTCGCCATAACTAGCGACTAAATTGCGCACTGGCACAAGCAGTCGATTAAATTCAACTGGTTGATTTTCTGCTTCGAGATAATCGGTCAGCAGCCCTCCCATAGTTAACGGTTGCCACAGGTCGAAGGTTTGTTGCGCTTCGGGTGTCAAATCCGTGGAGTCACCGAAACCAATTAAATGCCAATCCTCGCTCGTTTCCCATCCCAGTGTGTCAAGATGCGAGAGAATGATATTGCCTGCCTCGATATTGCCCACTGTTGCCATTGGGCGAGGACCGACAGCAACATGATTTTCCACATGGATAAAGGCATTCTCCCCGTCAAAAAAAGGGGAGTTGGGTTGGTCGTCATCCTGCGCTTGGATAGTGACAAAGGATGCGATAACGAGCAAGAAAACGATGATGCGACGAATCAATTGATATTCTCCAATAACTCAGATTGTTCACCGATATAGGCATCTGCAAGTTCATTCAATGACTGTTTCAGATCGGACAGTGCGCGTGAGACATAGGCTTCATATCGCAATCGTTTATCCTTAATAGCCGTTTCAAAGCTCGGAAGAATGCCAAAATTTGATTTCATGGGCTGAAAATACTTCGCTTCGGCGTGGGTCACATAATGGCATAACGCGCCGAGCATGGTCGTTTTGGGGACAATCCATGCGGCTTTGCCATCCAGATGACGGGCTAAGTTGACGGCAGCCACCAATCCCGTAGCGACATTGCCCATGTAGCCTTCAACCCCCGTGATTTGCCCACCAAAGAAGAGATCTGAGCGAGTTTTCAGTGCCATTGTGGGATTTAGCAAAACAGGGGAATTGATAAAAGTGTTTCGGTGCATTTGCCCCATCCGCACAAATTCGGCATTTTGGAGACCGGGGATAAGCCTAAGTACCTGCTCTTGCTGTCCCCATTTCATATTGGTTTGAAAACCAACCAAGTTATAGAGGCTGCCAGCAATATTGTCTTGCCGAAGCTGAACCACCGCATACGGCCGCCGATTGGTGCGTGGATCGACAATGCCCACTGGGCGCATAGGACCAAAAGCAAGCGATTCACGTCCGCGTTTGGCAATTTGCTCGACCGGCAAACAACCTTCAAAAAATTGCTGTGCCTCCAATTCGAGGCTACGCAATTCGGTTGTTTCGGCAGACAGCAAAGCATCCACAAACCGTTCATACTCGTCGCGATTCATCGGGCAATTGATGTAATCACCCTCGCTATCTTCCCCGCGTCCATATCGACTGGCGCGGAAGGCGATTTCCATATCGATGCTGTCTGCCGAGACAATCGGCGCTAAAGCATCGTAGAAATAGAGGTAGTCTTGCCCTGTCAAATTGCCGAGCGCCTGGGCAAATGTTTCGGATGTTAAGGGTCCAGTCGCGATTACCGTAGATTCGTCAGGTATGGCTACGACCTCTTCGCGAATAATGGTGATGTTTTTATGATTTTCAAGAGTATCTGTCACCAATTGAGCGAAAACTTCGCGGTCAACCGCCAATGCCCCACCAGCCGGAACAGCTGCTTGTTCGGCACAACGCAACAGTAGAGAACGCAGAATATCAAGTTCCGTTTTAAGTAATCCTGAGGCGCGATCAGGCAATTTTGAGCCGAAAGAATTGCTGCACACCAGTTCTGCAAGGCGATTGGTCGCATGGGCACCGGTTGTGCGCACAGGACGCATTTCATACAAAGTGACGTTAAAACCGCGCTCAGCCAACTGCCAAGCAGCTTCTGATCCTGCTAAACCGCCACCGATCACTTTTACATTCTTTACCATGCTGAAAATTTCACCATCATTGAGAAGACGTGAAGGGTATTATACACGCCGTGCAAAGTTCAATGCGAATTGTAAATATTGATTGATGGTTTCGAGATCGGGGGAGTTAGGAGATGCTAATGATTTCGCTTGTTCGTAGGCTTTGATCGCTTCACCGTATTGATCGAGAGCATAATGGGCATTTCCGCGTAACGCAAAAACACGGTGATCTTCCACTGATTCACCATCTTTTTCAGCCGCTCGAATCATTCGCTCAATGCCATGCAATGCCCGTTCATACTCACCAGCTTGATAGGCGGTTCTGGCAAGGCGATAATGCATGGACATTTCCCATGGAGTGTAGGGGTTGTATTGAAGGGACGCATCATACGATGCCAAGCTGTTGGCATACTGCCCGATACGATAATATAGATCGCCGAGCATTTCATAAACCCGCGCCCAAGTCACATCGATGCCGAGTGGTTTCTTGCTGATTTGAATAAATTGTTGAAGATATTGGATGGTTTCTTTTTCGCGATTGGGGAGGGGAAGGAGTATTTCACCAATCGTCAATAGGGCATCTGCGACGCCTCGTTTCGAGTCGCTGGCGGAGGCGATATTGATAGCCATCCGTGATGCTTCAACAGCTTCATCAAGTCGACGCATTTCACGAAATACGCGGCTCCGCAAAGTATGCACTTGGGCTAACCAAGTAGGATCTTCTTGAGAGGGGTAGGTGTCTACCGCTTTTCCAAGAAAATGGAGCGCCCGTTCAAGGTGGCGCAATTCATAAAATTCTATGAAACCAAGCCGTTCATAACAAAAAGGCGTCAGGGCTGAGAAGGTACTCGGTTCTAAAAGTGCATTTTGGAAATAACCACTGGCTTCGGCAGTGCGATGCTCAGTCAGGAAAATTCGCCCGATCTGATAATGTATCCAACCGAGGTTTGGATATGTTGGGAACTCGTGGACAATATGTTCATAACAGGAACGTGATTGTTGGATATCGCTGCGCTCCGAAAAGCCTACTGGAGCACGCTCAAAACGCGCTAGATGGCAATCTCCCCATAACTCCAAGAGGTGTGGCTGATCAAACTCGGTTTGCCTAAGGGATCGCACTTTTTGGAGATCGACCAGCGCATCATCAATACGCCCCGTCGCCAACCGGGTTCTCGCCCTGATAATCAACAACTGCAGGCGAGATTCGGTGTCAAGGGTTCCTCGTAAGAGACGGGCGATAAGAACCTCTGCGCGCTTATAATCGCGTTTCGTGAGAAGTACCTCGATTGCTGAAACATGATCGCCCATTATTTCGCCTCATCGATAGGTGACAAACTCATTATAGCGCGGACTGATCAAATAGACGGCATTGTTTTTTGTCGAAACAAAACCGTCTATCTCAGCAGACTGTGTTTTTGGGTTAATTTAAGACTGACAGTGAGAAATTAGATGGCACCGAGGACGATAGAGGCATTTTGTCCCCCTAATCCAAATGAATTTGAGAGAATCCGCTTTAACCCGTGAAAATCACGCGCTTCATTAGGCACATAATCAAGGTCGCAATCGGGATCGCGCGTTTCATGATTGATAGTGGGGTGTAACACACCTTCTACGAGGCTCATCACACATGCAACAACCTCAATGGCTCCTGAAGCCCCTAATGCATGACCAATCATGCTCTTGGTTGAACTGATGGGAATATTATAGGCTGTTTCCCCGAAGATTTTTTTGATGGCGAGGGTTTCCATCGCGTCATTCGCCTGTGTCGAGGTGCCATGAGCATTAATGTACTGAATGGTATCTCTGCTGATGTGGGCATCGTCAATCGCCCATTTCATAGAACGGATAGCACCGCCGCCAGTGGGATCAAGCGCTGCGATATGATACGCATCAGAAGAAGACGCATGACCGAGTATTTCTGCATAAATGTGCGCCCCTCGTTTGAGTGCGTGCGAAAGGCTTTCAATGACGATTACGGCAGCTCCCTCGCTAAAAACAAAGCCGGATCGGTTTTTGTCGAACGGACGGCTTGCAGCTGAGGGGTTGTCATTGTATTCGGTCGCCAACGCATCCATCGCCTCAAAACCAGCGAGTGCATAATCTTGCAAAACGGCTTCGACACCACCGGTCAGCACCATATCAGCGCGCCCGTTACGGATAAGCTCACTTGCTTCACCGATGGACTGTGTGCCAGCCGCACACGCTGTAGATGGCGAATTCAGCGGCCCAAGCGCTCTAAAGAAGCGACTGACATAATGCCCCGGCATGTTAGGCAGAGAGTTGATCAAGGTGAGCGGGTTGGGCTTGCGATAGCCCGAAGTTTTGTATTTGAAGGTGTTCTTTTCCGCCATTTCATGCGCGCCGAGCGTTGTACCAATGATAACGCCAACTCGCTCACCTTCAGTTTCAATTTGTGCCGGGGTCAAATTTGCGTCGCGCACCGCCATCGCAGTGGCAGCTACCGCAAATTGAGAGGCGCGCCCCATGCGTCGGGCTTCTTTATGCTCGATATAGTCAGTGGGTTCAAAATTACGCACTTCACCAGCGATTTTGACAGGCACATGCTCTACATTGATCGTCTCAATACGGCGAACACCTGATTTCCCCGCTTTAAGACCTTCCCATAAGCTTTTCACGTCCCCCAACGCGGTGACAGCCCCCATGCCTGTAATAACGACACGATGACGACCATTACGAAGTAATTCCATAGTTTTCAAATAGACGACTGGGTTTTCCCGCTCGTCTTTCTCCTTTCAATTGTGGGTGTTATCGCAAGCCAGTGGCAATCGCGTCGATGATATTGCCGAGGACGGCTTTTCTGGCTTGTCCGATGGCATTTTTGATTGCGATATGGTTTGAACGTCCATGACCGATAATTACAACCCCGTTCACGCCCAAAAGGGGCGCACCCCCGATTTCAAAAGGATCAACTTGGCGATAGACCTCGCGAAAAGCAGGTCGCGCCAATAGCCCCCCCACCATCGTGATAGGATTTTTCTTAATCTCTTGTCTGATGAGATTGCCCATAGCGCGTGTTGAAGCTTCTAAAGATTTAATCACAAGATTACCAATAAACCCGTCTGTAATGACGACGTCTGCGCCATGGATGAGCAGATCTTTGGGTTCAACGTTGCCGACATAGTTTATGGGGAGCTGTTCTATCAAGAGACTTGACGCGCGAATGAGATCATTTCCTTTACTGGCTTCTTCACCATTGGAAAGCAGCGCAACACGCGGCTTCTCAATACCTAACGAAAGCCGCGTATAGATTTCACCCATTTGCGCGAATTGAGCCATCCACTCTGGTTTAGAATCTGTATTGGCACCGACATCCAAGATAACAAATACAATGCCGCCCAAACGAATGATGCCCGTTAATGCCGGTCGTTTCACGCCCGATATTCGTTTGAGCGTATACAATGTGGCAATACTTAGGGCGGCACCCGTATTGCCAGCGGAAACAAAGGCATCGGCTTTGCCATCACGCACGAGGGACATCCCGACGTGCATAGAAGAATTAGGCTTATCTTTGCCTACTGTTGCCGGTTTGTCATTCATATCAATGAGGTCTGCCGCATGAACGACCGTGATATTTAGGTTGCTGGTGTTGTGTTTGCTCAATTCGGTCCGTATGAGTGACTCGGTTCCGACAAGGATGATCGCATCACCAAATTCTTTAGCAGCAAGAACAGCGCCAGCGACATCTGGGGTAGGGTAGCTATCGCTACCCATAGCATCTAAAGCAATGCGTAAGGTCATAAATTGGTCAAACCTTTGTGAAAACACATTGGTTTCACATCATAAAACATCTGGTACGAATGCAAAAGGATTGACATCTGATTTGGGTGTCGTATAATTGACCTTAGTTGCCTCGGTGGCGGAAATGGCAGACGCGCACGCTTGAGGTGTGTGTGCCGCAAGGCGTGAAGGTTCGACTCCTTTCCGAGGCACTTGATTAAAAAAGACTTTCACTCTTTGTTGAAAGTCTTTTTTCTTTTCTCCGTTGTTGCAACGAGACTCGGCTTGTTGTACACTCGCATTTAATTGACCCGTTGGCGAGCGAACAATGCGCATTGTATGGCGGGCTGGTTTTTGGAAAAGCACTCATATCTAAATTTTCTCCTTCCCTTTGGGGGAATCTTGTCCTACTCAGCGAAAGGATAAGCGGCGTTTTTCCTCTGTACTAGTCAAAAGCAGAGGATATTTTGCGCCAAATTTGATGAGCAATGAAATACAGTCGAAGCTCGATGAAGCGTTTGCCTATGTGGAAGCGGATCGCCTAGAGGATGCACTTCAGGTTGTAAGTCCTATCTTGGAAAGTGACCCCGAAAATGCGGACGCATGGTGGATTTATTCCTATGCCGTCACTGATCCTCGAGAGGCATACAGGGCGCTCAACAATGTGAAACGTCTTGCGCCAGATTATGACGGCATAAGCGAGATGATAACCACCTTTAATAGCCAATATCCAGAAATTGTTGAAGAACTTGCCAGTGACCCATTACCTGCGCCTAAAACACCCGTTAAACCGGCGCTTCCGCCTTTACCTATGCCCGAAGCCCCTTCCCAAAGACCAGCGCTTCCACAAATAGAAAATGTGCCTCAATATACCCGTTCGGTCGATGAATTTGATCCCGCTATAAATGGGGGCAAACAGCAACGTTCCTCATTACCACTGATTGCTTTCATCGCAGCCTTGGTCGTTATCGGTTTAGTAGCCGTGCTGTTGCTGACCAACAATCCATCCACTACACAAGTTCCCACTGCTACATTGGTGACAGCAGTCGCTGAAAATGGGGTGAACACCGATATTCCATCAGTGATTGATACGACACCAACGACCAATTTGGCAACTGATACGCTAGAAATTACGTCCGAAGTGACACTGATGGAAACATCTGTCGCCCCTTCAAATACAGATGTCCCGCCTGTTGCTGAGATCACTGAAGTTATGACAACGGTTGAGGCGATACCTACTCTAGAACTTGTTCAAGATGTCACGCAAACTGCCGAAGTAATGCCTGAAGTTGAGCCAAATGTGACCGCAGAGGCAACGGTTTCTGAACAAAGCTTGAGCGATGTTTTAAGCGAATTCACCCTTACTTCTGAGGGCACCATAGACGTGGAAACTGATTTTGGAATGACTTTTATCGCTGAAGTTTGTTCGGCTCCGGGGCGCGAACTACGCACTTTGATGCCATTGGTAATGGAAGCGATTGCGCGAAGCAACGAGCAATTGCCCGAAAATACCGAAGCGATAGGCGTGCGTATGGTTAATTGCGAAGATCAAACTGTATTCCTCGCAGTCGTAGCCACCGTTGAAGACGCCCAAAGCTTTGCCGAAGGCAACTTGGATAGCGCTGCTTTTGCGGCGACATGGCGTCCTATACGTTAAGATCAAAGTACACAAGGTAGGCGAATGATAAATATTGTACCTTCGCCTACCTTGCTTTTCACCTCAATTTTTCCCTGATGACCAGTGATCACACTATAACAAATAAACAATCCTAATCCCGTTCCATTCTGCTTTGTGGAATAAAATGGGTCAAAAATCTTGTCAATATCTTCTGGTCGAATACCTGATCCACTATCTATAAATTGAATAACAATATCGTCGCCTTCGTGGTCAGCCACGATCTGTAAAGTCCCTCCACGCATCATCGCTGCCCGTGCATTGAGGGTTAAATTCATAAATACAGCTTCAAGATGATCTTTACTGCCATGCACCATTAATTGGGGTTTCACCTTTGCAGCGATGTGCATTTGTTCGATTTCAAAGTGATGAGTGTTTAACTTGATGACACCTTGCAAAACCATGCTCACGTCTAAATCTCTTAAAGCGCCATCGGGTCGTGAAAAGTCGAGAAGGCTCCTCACAATGCGTTGAATCCTTTGAACATTTTCTCGCACTATGCCGATATCTTGGAGGTCAATAGCGGTATTGGGCAAAGTGCGTAGTGTGTCTTCCATGCTTTCCAAAAGCAAGCCGACAGGCATCAAGGGATTATTTATTTCATGCGCAATGCTGGCAGCTAAATGACCGATAGACGCGAGCTTGTCATTACGGATGAGTAATCGGTGCGCCGAAACAAGTTCCTCACTCCGTTGCTTGATAGTGGCTTCAAGAGATTGTGCATAGACGGACTGCAATTCATAGAGTTCGGCATTGCGTAGCGCCATTGCCATTTGCCGGCTAATGCCTTCCAATAATCGAAGTTGATTCTCAGTATATTCCCCTGTGTTGTGAAGCACGATCAATAACCCTAACCTTTGGTCATTATTTTGTATCGAAGTAAACATGCCGCCAGAGTGTAATTCTGCAATATCGCCTGCGTGCCATAAACGTGAAGGCGCAAAATGTTGCAAACAAATAGCAGTAAGGGTTTGGGGTGTGGTTATATCAAGAGAGGTGCGTTCTAGGGTATGCGAATGATAAACCGTGCGGCTTTTATCGAGCAATACGATTTGCACTTGCTGTGCAGAAAAAATGTCAGCAGTTGACTCGGCAATAACATTGATAAGGTCATCAATCTGGAGATACTGGTTCAACTTCTCGCTGGTTTCTAGCAAGAACTCTAGTTCTTGAGTTCTCGTGCGAAGTGCTTTTTCTAACCTGTAGGCGCGCATTTTGCTTTGCGCCCTTGCTAAAAGTTCCTGTGGGGCAAATGGTTTGTATAGATAATCATCCGCTCCCAAAGTCATGCCATGCGCAACATCGGCTGGTTCGCGGGCGTTGGCAGTAATCAAAATAGTAGGGATATTTTTGGTCCGTTCATCACTCTTGAGGATGGCAAGGACTTCAAAACCGTTCATTTTAGGCAGCAAGATATCTAGCAAGATGAGATCGGGTGCGCGCTGCTGTGCAATTTCGATGCCGGAGATACCATCGGTCGCACGCTCAACTCGATATCCTTCCCGTTCAAATATATATTGCAGCATAATCGTTGTATTGATTTCATCATCTACAACGAGGACAAGAGGTTTAAGTTCAGAGCTAGGCATTGATTTGTCCGTATGCACTGGTTAATCGTGCTAAAATGAATTCTCTCTTCACGATAACAGTATAGATGCGAAAAAGTGAAAAATGCAATTGAACTCAATTCGAAGTATAGTGCGTCCGGCTTTAACAGGCGCGTTTATCGGCATTGGATTAGCAGCCATCTTTTTTGCTGGTTTTGTGGCGCGAGAGTTTGTGAACCTCCCCTATATTTTAGCGCCAAACGACTCTAATTCAGGGAAATACCTGCTGCTCAACGAAGTCCAATCAATCCTTGATCAACGCTACCTGCGGGAGCAACCAGATCAGGCAACCCGCGAATATGGTGCAATTCGTGGATTGCTGTCCACTATAGATGACCGTTACACATTTTTCATTGATCCACCCGTAGCCGCTAGCGAATCAGACGTGTTGGCAGGCACGTATGGGGGTATTGGCGTTCAACTATTGCGTACCGAACAAGGTGCAATTACGTTGTATCCTTATAATGATAGCCCAGCAAATCGTATGGGTATTGTAAATGGGGATGTCCTTCTACGGATCAATGGACAACCTCTTG
>JBBRTY010000012.1:0-39974 GCA_038248285.1 Aggregatilineales bacterium | reverse complement strand
GGATTGACGATGCAATTCGCCTGTGCCAATGCTTGCGCGGTCGTGTCGGTGGCTTCTGCCAGCAAATTCAGGGTATCCCCCGACTCAATCGCATACGCCACCCACCCGACCGGGGAAATACAGTTGGTGCCTGTGCCGCCGCCACCCGTGACCTGTGACGCAGCGGGGAGGGGGGTCGGGTTGGGATTTGAGAAATCAAAGGGGGTGAGCGATGGCAGCGCTGTGCGTCCGGGCGGGAACGTGTTGGTAGGGGTGAACAATGACGAGCGCGGCGTTGGGATAGGCGCGGTCGTCGACAAATTGCACCCTGCAAGGGCAACTACAATCAGCATCACAATCCAACCGCCGCCGCGCACAAAAAATCTTGGTACCGACATCGCTTCATCCCTTATGTGTTCGTCCTATCTTAACGATACCTCAATCCCGATAGCAGACACAATTGGGAACAACCGTTTATTCTCCCATACACCGATTCAGTTTCATCATATAATTAAGAAGCGACGGAACAACCTACGAGTTAAGGGGGAAATAATGGATGCCCAAGCACTCTTCCGCGAAGGCGTTTTGGCGTTAAAAGAAGCGCGCGATCCGGTCAAAGCGCGCCAACTGCTCTCACAATCACTAAAGCTTGACCCCAACAACGAGATGGCATGGTTGTGGTTATCGCGCACCACCGACGACCCAGCGCGCAAAATGCAATGTGTCGAGCGGGCACTGGCGATCAACCCCGTCAACGAACAAGCGCTGGCACTGCGCGCAAAATTGCGGGGGGCGCTGGCAACCCCCGTCCCGACTCCACCCCCCACCGCCCTTGAGTCGGCTGACGGCACCCCCAAAACGCAACGGGATGCTTTGACCCCCGCCGAAGAAAAACAAATTCAGGCATATCTCGATGCCGCCGAGCAATGCCGCGCCAATGAGGATGACGAAGGCGCGCTCGAACAATGGCTGAACGCCTTGCAGATTCAGATCGATCACCCGCTGACGCTGCAACGGGCGGTACGGCGTTTGTACGAACTGAAATATATCGAGGATGCCAAAGAACTGTTGCAACGCGCTATCGACGCGGACACCCCCTCGCTCAGCATCTTTTTGACCACCATTGACGTGTACAAAGCGCTCGGCGATCACACCGCCGTCGATACCCTGCGCGAACAGATCGTCCTCAATCCCGACACCCCCGACGACGCCATCATCAAGATCACGGAGAAGCTGCTCGAAGAAATTCAAGCCGCCCGCGCTGTCGAACTGCTCGAAAAAGCCATCGCCGCCCGCCCAAAAAGCGCGGCACTGCTGATGCGCATGGGCGATATGTTGGATGCCCAAGGGCGCAAAACCCAATCCGTCAGTTATTACGAACGGGCGGCACGGCTAAAAGGCGGCAAAGGACGGCGCGCAGCCGATAGCGCGCTGTCGGGCTTCACCCCCGTGATCACCGATGTCGAACGAGGCAGTATCCCGTTAGCACTGCGCGAGGCGGTCGGCGTGGGGGCGGGTTTTGTGCTGTTGGCGTGGCAAGACGCCGGACTCAATTTATTGCGCTTATCCCCCCGCCACCTCCTCGGTATTGGGTTGTCGCTGGTGGGCGGCTATTTGCTGGTCAGCGCTACGTCCTCACCCCAACAACGAGGCGTCGCCACCTTTTTGGGGGGCAGCGTGCCCGCCGAGCCAGAGGGCAAGTTTAAGCAAGCCATCGAGATCAAACCGTGGGAAGAACATGTGCAATTACCGCCCGGCCCGCTGCAAGACCCGACCCAACTGCCGATCCTGCCCATGTGGTTGCGCACCTTGTTCGGCATCTTCGCGCTGGTGATCCTCAGCTTAGCGTTTTATCTGGTCTTTAACGACTCGATCAAGTTGCTGCTGAATCCGGTCTTCCCGAACTATATCCCCGATATTCGCGAACTCTTGAGCGAGGAATAAGGACGACATGGAAGCCTTTGGGTTGCTCATCGCTTTTGCCTTAACCGTCGTGTTGGTCTTGATCAACATGTCGTTCATTTATCCCCTGCCGATCAGCGATATCGGTGCCGTGCGCTATCGCACCATGCCCCTGATGACCTACGTCTTGATCATCATCAATTCTCTCGTCTTTATCATGTGGCAAGCGCCCGATTATTATCGCGCCTTTGATGTTTTGGCAAACCAGCGCGAAGCGCTCACGCTGCTTCAACTCTATGTCGATAAAATTTGGACTTATGGCTACCGCGCCATCTTCATGACCGAAGGGCAAAGCATCGGTGCCTTCACGACCTTCACCAGCATGTTCATGCACGGCGATTTGTGGCATTTGTTCGGCAACATGATCTTCTTATGGACGTTCGGGCGGCGCATTGAAGATGCGTGCGGTCCATGGCGCTATTTGCTCTTTTATTTGTGCGCGGGCATGGTCGCCAACATCGGCGCGGAGGTGCTAAACCCTGCCAATATCGACATCCCATCGGTGGGGGCGTCGGGGGCGATTGCGGGCTTGATGGGGGCATTCTTGGTCTTGTTTCCACGTACCCAAATTCAGTGTTTGTGGTTTTTGGGCGGACTCTTATCCGTGCCGGTGCGGGCAATTCGGGGCATTGAGCCGGCGTTTTCGCGCAATGTCGTGTTGCCAGCGTGGGTACTGCTCATTTACTTCGGCATTCGCGACTTGCTGCCGTCGCTGCAAACGATCACGCAGGGCGATTTTGACGGCGGCGTCAGCAATTTGGCGCACTTGATGGGGTATCTGGCAGGCTTGCTGATCATGCTGTTCGTGCGCAAGGATTTGCTCATGCGGGTGGTGCAGCGGCGGACGGCGTAAGGCGCGGGGCGGGTGTACAATAGCGATCTTTTCGGATAGGGCTTTCACGATCTATGACGCTTGATCTCTCGCCCCAAAATATCGGCTTTGCGAGCTTTATTTTTGCCCTCCGCATCCTGAATACCGCCATCGGCACGGTGCGCTTGGTCGCGCTGACACGGCAACAAAAAGTCTTGGCGTCGGTCTTGGCGTTCTTCGAGTCGTTGTTGTTCGCCTTGTCGATTGGCAGTGTCGCCAATGACCTCAACAATATCCTCAACCTGACCGCCTATTGTGGCGGCTTTGCGGCGGGCAATTATATTGGCATCCTGCTGGAGCGTCGGCTGATCACTAGTTACATGACCGTGAACGTGATCGCCTCGGAACACGGGCAAAAGTTGGCGGGGGCGATGCGGACGGCGGGCTTTGGCGTCACCGTCACCAGTGGCGAAGGCAAAAACGGCATGGTGATGATATTGCGGAGCGTGGTCAGCAACAGGGATGTCTCCAAGTTGTTGACTGTCGTGCGCGATACCCACGAAAACGCCTTCATCGCCGTCGAAGAAGCGCGCGTCGTGCATCGGGGTTGGGTGCGCATGGGGCGCGATCAAGAAGAATAGTGTTAGGCGGCGAGGCACTGCATGACAACGCCTCTCTTTACCGATGCGCCCCTTTGCGTTACGCTCATGCAATTACTGACATCAAGATGATAAAGGACGATCCTTCATGCCATACTTACTCGGACTCGATATCAGCACGACGGGCGCGAAGGCGCTCATCATCAATGACGCGGGCGCGGTCATCGCTACACACACCACCCCCCAACCGATCAGCCAGCCCCAGCCGTTGTGGAGCGAACAAAACCCGTCCGACTGGTGGCAGGGGATCGTCTTGTCGATCCGCGCGGTCATCGCCGCCTCGGGGATCAACGATTTCGCCGCTATCGGTTTGACCGGACAGATGCACGGCTTGGTGCTATTGGACGCACAGGGCAAGGTCTTGCGCCCCGCCATCTTATGGAATGACCAGCGCACCCAAAAACAATGTGATGCCATCACCGAGCGTATCGGTTTTGAACGCTTGATCGCGCTGACGGGCAACCGCGCCTTGACCGGCTTCACCGCCCCCAAAATTTTGTGGGTACAGGAAAATGAGCCGGAAACCTTTGCCCGCACCGCCCACATGCTGCTGCCCAAAGATTATATCCGTTATCAACTGTCCGGCGATACCGTCATGGACTTGAGCGACGCGGCGGGCACCTCGCTGTTGGATGTCGCCCATCGCCGCTGGTCGGCGGAAGTGGTGGCGGCGCTCGGTATCCCCGAAACATGGCTCCCCCGCTTGGCGGAAGGTTCCGAAGTGACGGGCGTGGTCAGCGCGGCAGCAGCAGCCGAAACGGGCTTGAAGGTGGGCACCCCCATCGTGGGCGGTGGTGGTGATCAAGCAGCGGGTGCGGTCGGGGTGGGCGCGGTCGAAAGCGGCATCATCGGCTTGGTGGTCGGCACATCGGGCGTGGTGTTCGCACCGCTGTCGTCTTATGCTTTTGAACCGCAAGGGCGGCTCCATGCGTTTTGCCATGCCGTACCGGGCATGTGGCACTTCATGGGCGTGATGCTGAGCGCGGCGGGCAGTTTGCAGTGGTATCACGATACGCTGGCGCACGGCGAATCGTTCGATGATTTGATCGCCCCCGCCGCTGATATCGCCCCCGGTGCCGAGGGCTTGCTCTTTTTGCCCTATCTTACGGGCGAACGCACCCCGCATCCCGACCCGTTAGCGCGTGGTGCGTTCGTCGGCTTAACGGCGCGCCACACGCGCGCCCACATGACCCGCGCCGTGCTGGAAGGCGTCGCCTTTGGCTTGAAGGATAGTTTCCGGCTGATCCAAGAAGTGGCACCCGGCGGCGTGCGCGAAGTGCGCATCAGCGGCGGCGGCGCAAAAAGCCTGATTTGGCGGCAAATCATGGCGGATGTACTGGGTGCCACGCTCGTGACCACCAACAGCACCGAAGGCGCAGCGTTTGGGGCGGCACTCTTGGCAGCGGTCGGTGCCGGCGTGTATGCCGATGTCCCAACAGCGTGCCGCGCCACCATCCACACCAGCGATCCGGTCGCGCCTAGCGCCCACGAGCCAGCCTACCGCGCCGCTTATGAAACCTATCAAGCTCTCTATCCTGCTCTCAAGGAAATATTTACGCGCATCTAATAGAGACAGGGTAGCATCTTAGAGATAATAGAACCGTTGCCTTTGCTGGCGTGGTTTATCATAGCTCTATCTCGATGCGGGCTGAAACCGCCTGCTCGCTTTCAATTTGTGACCAAGTATGAGGAAATTCAATGTTCCCTCCACCGAATAATCGCCCGCCGGATGATAACAATTCCAACGGGAAACCACCCCAGAACAACACGCCCCGCCCCGAATGGACGCGCTATATTTGGCTCGTGTTTCTCGGTTTGCTCGTCTTGTGGAGTTTGCTACGGTTGCCCGATATGGTCAACAGCGTCTCTCCCAATCAGCC
Source organism: Aggregatilineales bacterium (assembly GCA_038248285.1). GTDB lineage: Bacteria > Chloroflexota > Anaerolineae > Aggregatilineales > Phototrophicaceae > Flexifilum. The sequence goes on along the minus strand of JBBRTY010000012.1, from coordinate 34,683 downwards.
GATAGACATCCCTTACTCGGTGTTTCTCGAACAAGTAACGGCGAGTCCTTCCAATGTCCTAGAGGTCGTGCTGCAAGACAATAGCGCGCGCGGCACTTTCCGCTCCGATGTCACCTATCCGCCCACTGGTTCGGCGCTGCTGCAACAAGGCGTGACCCAACGGACATCGCGCTCGTTCACGACGACACTGCTGCCGGTCACGGATTTGCAGTTCCCGCAGATTTTGCGCGATAACGGCGTGACGATCATCGGGCGTTCTAGCGACACCAACCCGATCTTATTGTTCTTGCTCAATTTCGGACCTTTGCTGTTGTTGGTCGGCTTCCTCTTTTGGACGACCCGCCGCGCGCAACGTCAAATGGGCGGCATCTTCGGCTTTGGGCGCACCCAAGCCCGTCAGTATGACCCCGATAAACCGAAAATCACGTTTGTCGATGTCGCGGGGCAAGATGCCGCCAAGCGCGAATTGGTCGAAATCGTCGATTTCTTGAAAGAGCCGGATAAATACATCGCTCTCGGTGCCCGTATCCCGCGCGGTGTCTTGCTGGTCGGTCCCCCCGGCACGGGCAAGACTTTGCTGGCGCGTGCCGTCGCTGGCGAAGCAAACGTGCCCTTCTTCAGCATTGCCGCGTCGGAATTTGTCGAAATGTTCGTCGGTGTCGGTGCCAGCCGCGTCCGCGACTTGTTCGGCAAGGCAAAGACCAATGCCCCTGCCATCGTCTTCATCGATGAAATTGATGCCGTCGGGCGTCAGCGCGGTGCGGGCATGGGCGGCGGCAATGATGAGCGCGAGCAGACGCTGAATCAGATGCTTGCCGAGATGGACGGCTTTGACCAAACCGAGAGCGTGATCGTGATGGCGGCGACCAACCGCCCCGACGTACTCGATCCAGCGTTGCTGCGTCCCGGTCGTTTTGACCGTCAAGTCACCGTCGGTTTGCCCGACCGCAAAGGGCGCTTGGAAATGTTGAAAGTCCATGTGCGCGGCAAACCGATGTCGGATGATATCGACCTCGAATCGATTGCCAAAGTGACCGTCGGCTTCAGCGGTGCGGATATAGCTAACTTGGCGAACGAAGCCGCCCTGACCGCCGCGCGTCGCAACCGCAAACGCATCAATTCCAGCGATTTTAGCGAAGCCTTCGAGCGCATCGCGCTGGGTACCGAAGCGCCGCCGCTGTCGAACGAAAAAGAACGCCGAATCGTCGCTTATCACGAAGCCGGTCATGCCGTCGTGGCGACCTTGCTGCCCGGTGCCGACCCCGTCTTCAAAGTAACCATCGTGCCTCGTGGTATGGCGGGCGGCGTGACGGCATTTCAGCCTGATGATGATCGCCGTTTGTACTCGAAGGAATTTTTATTCAACCGGATGGTCGTCGGCTTGGGTGGACGCGCCGCCGAGGAGATCGCCATTGGTGAGATCACGACGGGTGCCTCGAACGACTTGCAAATGGTGACGGCGACAGCGCGGCGCATGGTCTCGGCATGGGGCATGAGCGAAGACTTTGGCTTGCTCAACTTCGGTGACGATGATCGCCAACCGTTCCTCGGCTATTCGATGGCGATGGGACGCAGCTATAGCGAAGAGACCGCCTCCAAAATCGACTCCGAAATCCGGCGTTTGGTGGAACGGGCGCACACCAATGCGATTGATCTGTTGCGCAAAAACCGTGGAAAGCTGGATAGCTTGGCGAACGAGTTGTTGACCACCGAGACGGTGGATCGCGACCGCGTGCTAGAGCTGGTCGGCATACCCGACCCCATGGGCGATAGCGACGAAGGAGTCGTTATCCCGAACCCCGAAATCAACCCCGAAGGGTGAGCGCCAACGGGCTAAAGAGGGATCATCAAAAGGATGTGGGCGAGTGTCGCCCACATCCTTTTTTATTTTGCGGGTGGCGCGAGTTTCTATTTATCCAAAGAGGGCATGATGGCGAGTCTGGTGGGTGTGTATCGGCTGGTTGAGCAGGTGAACGTGGCACTGGATGGCAACCGTACCGATGCGCGTGGTGAAGGCGCGGCGGGCACCTTGATCTACACGGCGGAGGGGCGGATGTCCGTGCAACTCACCCGTGCCGATCGTCCGGTGGCGGGCGACTTAAACGCGCTGGCGACGGCATTGGATGAGTATCTCGGTTACTTTGGCACTTACAGCGTGGATGAAAACGCCGGCACGGTCACGCATCATGTTGAAGGCTGCTCATACTCGGCATGGACAGGCACCGATCAAATACGTTTTTACGAGTGGAACGGGACGCATCTGACGTTGCGCGCCGAGCGGCGTGGCGGCGCACCCATTACAGGCATACTATTGTGGGAGCGCTTGGAGTCTGGTGCAGACTAAAACAGCGCGGACTGCCTAGGGGCTATTCGTATTTCTCGATACGCCGCCACACAATGATCCCGTCGGCGCGGGACGAGTTGTAATGCCACAAGCCATCGCGCATTTTGGGACGCCGCCGCCCCGGAATCGCCAGTTCGACAAACGGTTGCTGTTCGACAAAACCAAAACCGCGCGCCAGTTTGATCGACGCTTCATTGAAATCGTCGCAATCCCACACCGGCAACAGCCCTTGCCTTAGCGTCTCTTCGATGAATGCCGCCCCCACTAATTTGGCATAGCCCCGCCGCTGAAACCGATATGCCGTGTCGATGCTGAGGATGGCGTCGCGCGGGCTGACCGATACCGCCAGCGCGACGCTGGCAAAGGCATCGTCGATCATCAAGGCGACGCCATAACCGTGCGCGTCGTAGCGGTCGTATTCGCTCCAAAACAAGCGCGTGAACGGCACCGGGAAAATTTGTTTATCGCGATCCACCCGTTCGGCGAGGGCGCGATCCAGCACCACGATTTGCGCTTCGGGCGGCACATGATCGCGCCATGTCGGGATGGGCGTGCCCAGTTGCCAGCGAAAATTCAGCCGCCCAATGGTTTCCAACGGGTGCGCCTCAAGGAGTGCCGCTTGCCACGCGCTGTTGAGCGGCACCATGCCATACGTATATTGAAACACGCCTACTTCGGGCGGGGCATCGCTGATGAATTGGCACAATTCCGCGCTTAGCGTGGGGTCGCCCGCCAAAAAATATTCATAACTACGGCACATCATCGCCGCCAAAGGGGTATCGAAGTCATCCACGAAGATGCGCGCGGTTTGCCAGCCCAAAAAGACGGACTCGAAACAGGCTTCATCAAAAGGGGCATCGGCGAATAAAGGGGATACCCGCTCGTAAAATTCAAATGGAAGTTCATACACGATCATAGGCTGGCTCTCGGCGGCTGTTTTTGCAAGTACACATAAGTATAACCGAATCGAAAGCCGAGTCGGGTATACAACCGTGAGGCGACGGCATTGTCATCCATCACCTGCAAATAGCTCCGTTTCGCCCCGTGCCCCTGCCCCCACGCCAGCAACCCCGTCACGATCTGCCGCCCCAAGCCCTGCCCTCGGTATGCCTCCACTGTGATCACATTGAAGATGCCCACCCAGCCCCGTTCTGCCACGCCGGTGCCCACCGCCACGATCTGCCCATCGCGTTCGATTTGGGCATAGGCGGCGGGGGGCGCAGTGCGATCCAGCAGGGTTTGCATGACATAGGCGCGATGGGCATCATAGGCATGGAGGGCGTTGTGGGCGCTATGCCAACTTTTGGGCGCGGGATGGGGCACGAGGCTGAAGCCCGATGGCATTGGTGGGGCATCGGGCAAAGCGTCTAGGGTGTAGATGCTGCTGTGCGCCTCTTCCCGATAGCCCACCGCCGCCAACACGGGCAGCAATTCGCCCGCCGATTGTGCCGTCAGCTTGAACACAGTGGGCAACCCACGCCCCCAATAGGCGCGTTCGCAATCGGCGATTTTGTCCGCTAGTGGCAAAGTCGAGGCATACAACGGTTGTACCGAATTGGCGCGCCGCATGACCCCTTCGCTAAACCGCAAAAGCCACCCGTCAAACAAATAAGTCTCAAAGGCGGGCAAGGCGTTGAGGGCGATCTCTTCAAGCGTGCGAATCGCGTCGGAGGAAATGGCAGCGTGCATGATCAGCTTAGCCGACCGCCACCGCATCAATGATTTGTGCCGCCAATTCATAACGCCCGAATGCCGGGATGATATATGCCCCTTGCACAAAATCTTTCAGATCACGCAGCAACTCTTGGGCGATGCGCACCCCTTCTTGGGCGGCATCCTCGCCCGCGTCTTCGATGCGCTTGAGGATGGCGGGGGGGATGGAAATCCCCGGAATCTCGTTGTCGATGAAGGTGGCGTGGCGGATGCTGTACAGCGGCATGACCCCCATCAAGACGGGCATCTTGAGCGGCTCCCCGGCGATCTCTTGATAGCGCGCCAAGAACCGTTCGACTTTGGGCGGCTCGAACACCGGCTGACCGAGTGCGAAATCGGCACCCGCTGCTAATTTCTTGATCAACACATCGATCTCTTTGTCGAGATCATCCGCGCCCATGTTCAGCGCACAACCGACCGTGTAGCTGGTGGGTTGCCCGATGGAGTTGCCGGCTTGATCGACACCGCTGTTCATCTTTTGGGTGATCAGCTTAATCAAGCCCGACGGCACAATGTCGTAGGTGTCCATCGCTTCGGGGTAATCGCCGATGCGGGTGGGGTCGCCCATGCACACGAAGATATTGCGCAACCCCAAGGCATGAGCGCCTAGTAAATCCCCCTGCACGCGCAACATATTGCGCCCGCGCACCGGGAAGTGCAGGATCGTCTCGACACCGAGTCGGTTTTGCAAGACATTGCACGCCGCCCAAGGACTCACGCGCATCCGGGCGGTCGGGCTGTCGGCGATGTTCAAGACATCCGCGCCCGCGTCGCGCAACAGTGTCGCCGAGTCGATCATGCGGTCGAGGTTATGCGAGCGCGGGGGGTTCATCTCCACGCTGATCACAAAGGCACCATTCGCCAGCTTAAACGCCAGTTCCGACGGGCGTTCAGGGGCGAGGTTGGTTTCTTCGTGATGCCGCTCGGTGAAGTGGATCAACGGCAAGGGGCGGGATGGGTCATCCAACGCCGTGCGCATGGCGCGGATATGTTCGGGCGTGGTGCCACAGCAGCCGCCGATGATCTGCGTGCCGAGCGCCTTCAAGGTCAGGGCATGATCCGAGAAATACTCGGTGGTGGCGGGGTACATGGTACGCCCGCCGACCGTCTGCGGATAGCCGGCGTTGGGCATGGCGGATAGGCGCGCGGTTGGGGCGCTTTGGCGCATCGCTTGAATCACGCGCGTGATTTGTGCCGGACCGCCGGAGCAATTGACGCCGATCACATCCGCGCCCGCTTCGTGTAAACGATGGGCGACGGCACCCGGCAAATGCCCGGAGACGGTGCGGTCGTCTTGGGTAAACGTCATCTCGCAGATCACGGGCAGGGTCGGCGCAAGGGCGCGGGCGGCTTCCAACGCCAAGAGAACCTCATCAAGAGTGGTGAACGTCTCGAAGATGATCCCATCCACGCCCGCATCAATGAGCGCGCCGATCTGTTCGCTGAAGAGGGCACGGGCATCTTCGGGCTTCAGCCGTCCATAGGGTTGAAGCCCCGCCCCCAACGGACCGACCGAACCGACGATATAGATGCGGTCCTTGCGCCCGCTGTCCGCAATGGCGGCACGCGCCAACGCGACCCCCGCTTGATTGATGGCGACGACTTGATCTTCCAAGCCGTATTCGGTCAGTTTGAGGCGGTTCGCGCCGAAGGTGTTGGTTTCTAGCAGGTCAATGCCGACATCGACATACGAGCGGTGTATGCCCTTGATCATGTCGGGCTTGGTCAAATTGTACTGATCGAAACAGCCATCCAGCGGGACGCCGTGCGTATGTAACAAGGTGCCCATCGCGCCATCGGCGAGCAGGGGCGTATCGGCATGGAGGCGATCATGAAACGATAGGGCGGGCATAGCTTAATCCTCTCGTGATGAGACACGACTGGCGACGGCAGCAAGGGCGTCGAGTTTTTCGGTGACTTCGGGATCGATTTGATCGAACGGGATGAACGGCACCAACAGATAATACTGAGACTTGCGCAGTTGTACAGGCACGCCTAGCCGTTCGGAATAGGCGGCGAAGATGCGGTCAAGATAATCATCGCTGGCTTTAACAGTAGACCACCACGCCTCAGCGCGATTGCGCCATGCGTTGGGGGGCATATAATCTTCGGCAAGTTCGCGCATGAGCGCCTCTCGATAGTATGACTCGGCGGCGTCCTCACTGGATGCGGCGGCATAGGCGATCAGCGTTTCGGGCTGCATCAGATAATTTTCGATCTCACGCCGCCGCCATGCGGTCATGCCCAACGCGGGCGGAGTGCGCCCCAAGGAGTCGGCGTTAGTTTTATCGAAGATGCCCAAGCCGACGAGTTCTGGTTTGGCTTCGCATAACCCTTTGAAGTGTTCGCGCGCTTGCTCTAGCATATTGCCACCGATGTCTTTATGAAACGTCAGTTCCAAAGCGTGGGCAGCGGGATGCTTTAGCCGTTCGGCGAATGCGCGCAAGATGTCATAATCGGTGGTGCCCTCAGTATAGAGTATCCACCCCGTTTGTTCCGCGAGGATGTAATCTTCCGCCGGAATCAAGCTAAGCGACTTGACGAAATCACCATACTTACGCAATGAGTGGGGTTTGCCGACAAAAACGATGATCGGGTCTTTGCGCTGAAACGCTGCTTCAAGGATCACCTCCGAATGAGTCGCCATGATGATCTGCGATCCGAGCGTCGTGGCGACTTCGGCGACCAACGTATACAGGTCGCGTTGGCGCAGGATTTCAAGGTGGCTATCCGGCTCATCCAAAAGGAGGAGTGCGCCCGGATTTTGATAGAGCGATGCCAGCAAGAGCATGATTTGCAACATCCCACGCCCCGTAGAGGGCAGATCAAACAAGGTGCCTTTGCGGTCGCGATAGCTCATGCGCACTTCGCCCCGTTCAGGAAGATAATGCGGCGGCAGCAATTCAATGTGAAACAGCGCGCGCACCTGTTCGGTAAAAATATCCCAATACCCATTGGCGGACTGGTATTGAACCAGTGAATGGCACATATTGCGGAGCGCTTCGGCAGTTCTGCCTTCGCCCAATAAAACATTGATGCGCCCCGGTTGGATGAATGGCTCAATCGAGTCGATCCCCGACATAGAAGGTACAAAGACACATTTAGGGAACCCTTCAAAAGCGGGCGGGGTGACATCCGGCTGAATCAGGATCGATTCTTCATTGGCGAAATGATATTGAATCGCAACTGACCACGCGGACGTGGCATGGGTGCCTTGTTCTTGAAATGTGCCCTCAACGCGGATCGCCATAGAGATGGGATCGCCGTTGCCCGTATATTGATCGCGCCACAAAGACCGCACCTTGGCGACAGGCACCGAAGTTAAAGCGTAACGATTGAGCGTATCCGCTTGTTCGCGCCATTCCAGATAGGCCGCATACCATAAGGTCAAGGCTTGCAGCGCCGTCGTCTTGCCGGAATTGTTGGGACCGACCAACACCATGATCGGTCCCAATTCGATCTCGACCTCATCGAATTGTTTGAAGTTTTGGATCCGCAATTTAGTCAGCATAGGCTACGAATTCGCACACGTCCCGAACAAAATAGGTGGCGTTATCCAACCTTTAAGGGCAATTCCTGCTATAGATCAACAGCGTCCCATTACCTTGTGGATCGGCTTCAAGGGTGTAGCGCGGCGGTTCGGCAACGGCATCCACATTCCCGCTCACAACAGCGGCGCGGGTGATCTGTGCCACCTGCACCCGTATCCACTCCTCGACGATGGCGGGCGTTGCGGCAATGCGCAACGTGCGCGTTTGGGTGCTTAGAAAATACGCTGTATCAGCGACAATTTCGGCATCTGGGTACAACCAGCGGCTATCCCAAAAGCTGGTGGTACATTGCTGATATAGAAAGGTAGTCACCCCACCCACCAGCAAAAAAGAAAGCAAGACGACCACCCCTAGCCCCGATAAAATACTGCGTTGCGGTTTTGGTTCGCGTTCGTCAAACATGATGCTTAGCCTTTCGATTCGATTATTCGTTGGGGGTAAAGACGCCCACACCCCAGTATTAAGGAGTTTGGCAAACACTAGCGCGCGCCCAAAATCTGCTCCACGCGATCCACGCCGCCGATGTTGTAATACTTAGCATCGGGGTGATGCACGACGATGGCGGCGGTCGATTGCTCCGGCACCCATTGGAACGACTCGGTGAGTTCCATGCCCAGTTCGCTGATGGCGGCGGGCAACAATTGCACGAGAATCTGATGCTGGCTCAAGTCTGGGCAGGAGGGATAGCCCCAGCTATAGCGCTTGCCCCGCTTCGCCGGAATGCCAAGCGTGCTGTTGACGACCACTTGCTGCACATAATTGGCGGTCGCTTCGGCGGTTTGCACCGCCAAGCCGTGAAAGAAATAGGCTTCGCTGTATTCGTTGGCGTTCTGCTGACGGTCAAATTCGCGCGTGGCGACTTCGCCCGCCGTCACCACTTGCAACGTCATCATATCGACCACGCCCGACTCGATGGGGGCGAAATAATCGCTCAAGCACAGATATTCCCCATACTGCTGACGCGGGAACTGGAAGCGGGCGACTTCCACGCGGGCGGGGGTGCCGCCCTCTTTTTGAGCCGCGATGAATGGCAGGTGATCCCACACTATCAGATCGTCGCCTTGGCGGTTGACGGGGAAGAAGCCATAGACGGCTTGCGGGGCGAGCGTCTTGTTCTTCAGGGCGTCGCGCGTCATGCGGGCGAGCCGGTCTTCAAAGTCGCGTTCCAGCTTCACCCAGTCGTCGCCGTGCGTGTTGGTTGCCCCCCACGACAAGCGGTACAGTTCGGGCTTATGCAAATACTGAAGCACGACTTCCAGAGGCATCGACCGGATCGTCTTGGCACCCCAAAACGGCGGCGCGGGGATATCGGGCGCGGGCTTCACGGCGCTGACGCCACCGGCAACGCGAGCGCGCCGGACGGGAGCCGGTTTCTCCATTTCCTCAACCGCCTCCGCTTGGTTGTTCTCCACAAAATCGGCGCGTCTGACCGGATCGCCGCTCAATTGCTCCATAACATCGAGACCCTCGAAGGCGTCTTTACAGTAAAACACGCCGGGGGCATAGGGCACGTCGCCATTTTCCAAAAACAGGATACGCCGCCCGAACTTGCGGTTGATCGCCGCGCCGCCGATCAAGACGGGGAACGACAACCCGCGCCGTGCCAACTCGTTGACGACCAGCGGCATCTGCTTGGAGGTGCTGACCAAGAGCGCGCTCAAGCCAATGGCGTCGGCTTTATATTCGACCGCCTTCTCGATGATGATGTTGACAGGCACCTGCTTGCCGATGTCATGGACGGTGTAGCCATTGTTGCTGAGGATCGTCTTGACGAGGTTCTTGCCGATGTCATGGACATCGCCATAGACCGTCGCCAGCACGACCACGCCTTTGGTCACGCCTTCCAGCCGATCCATGAAGCCTTCCAGATAGGCGACTGCCTTCTTCATGGCTTCGGCGCTTTGCAACACGAACGGCAGGATCAATTCGCCCGAACCGAACTTGTCGCCAACTTCCTTCATGGCAGGCAGCAACACTTTGTTCAACACGCCGACCGCATCTTGACGGGTCAAACAGTCATCCACCAGCGCCTCTAAACCGTCTTTCTTGCGATGCACAATCTGCCAGTGCAACGCTTCTTCGCTGGTCATGTCCACTGTGGGATCAGCGACTTGGCTCCCCGCCATTTCGACGGTGTTGGTCTCAAAATACTGGATGAAGCGCGGCAGCGCATCCTGATCGCTGTTATAGATCAGATCATTCGCCAATTTGCGCTGATCATCGGGAATTTCGGCATAGGGCGTGATGTGTACCGGATTGACAATCGCCATATCCAGCCCCGCCGCCACCGCATGATACAGAAACACGCTGTTGAGGACGCCCCGCGCTGCCGGTGTCACGCCGAACGAGACGTTGCTCACGCCCAGCGCCGTCATCACGCCGGGGAGATTCTGCTTGATCAAGCGGACGCCTTCCAGCGTTTCAACCGCATCTTGGCGCAATTCTTCTTGCCCCGTCGTCAACGGAAAGGTCAACGCATCGAAGATCAAATCGTGCGGCGCGAGACCGTATTCATTCACAGCGATATCATGGATACGTTGGGCGACGGCGAGTTTGGTCTCGCGGGTATGCGCCATGCCTACCTCGTCAATCGTCATCGACAGTATGCCCGCGCCGTACTTTTGGGCGATGGGCATAACTTGATCGATCCGTTCGCGTCCGTTTTCGAGATTGTTGCCGTTGATGATGCCACGCCCCGGATAAACCGCCAGCGCTGCCTCCGCCACTTCGGGATCGGTCACGTCGATAATGAGCGGCGCTTCCACCGACATCGACAGCTTCTTGACCAGATCGCGCATTTGCAGCGCTTCGTCGGCGCGTTCGGTCAACGCCACGCACACATCGAGCATGTGTGCCCCGCCCTCGATCTGTTGCAGCGCGATGGGCACCACAGCGTCATAATCGGCATCAAGGATCAACTGCTTGACCTTGCGGCTGCCCTGTGTGTTGACGCGCTCGCCGATCATCGTCGGTCCCGGACTTTGCATCATCGGGATAGCGCGCATGTTGCTGGATAAACTGGGCGCATAGTCGATCTCGCGCTCAACGGGCGCGTGCCGCACCGAGCGCTTGGCGATCTCATCGGCGACCGCATGTCCGTTGACCTTGTAATAGAGTTTTTCCAGATGTTCGGGACCGGTGCCGCAGCACCCGCCGACGATACCCACGCCCCAACGGGTGAATTCCGACACCATATCACTGAACGGTTCCGGTTCCATCGGGTAGACGGCTTCACCATCGACGTTGATCGGCAAGCCGGCGTTGGGCAGCACGCTGATGGGCAGCGGGCTGTGGGCGACCAAATACTGAATCGGATCGCGCATGTATTCGGGACCAGTCGAGCAGTTCAACCCGAAGGCGTCAATGGGCAGGGCTTCGAGCGTTGCCAGCGCGCTGGCGATATCGGTACCGAACAGCATCCGCCCGCTGACATCAAGCGTGATCTGCACTTGCAACGGGATACGCACACCCGCGTCTTCAAAGTAGCGGTTGATCCCCCAGATCGCCGCTTTGACTTCCAAAATGTCTTGGCTGGTCTCCAACAACAGCAGATCGACACCGCCTTCGATGAGTCCCTGCGCTTGGGTGTAAAACAAATCTGACAGTTCATCAAAGGTGATGTTGCTGAGATCGGGGTCGTTGCCGCTCGGCAGTTTTCCGGACGGACCCATGCTGCCCGCCACCATACGCGGGATGCCGGTTTCCTGCTCAAAACGGTCACAGACGCGCCGCGCCAACGCCGCCGCCACGCGGTTCATCTCCAATGTGCGCTCCGACAAATCATACTCGCGCAGTGTCAACGGATTGCTGCGGAAGGTATCCGTTTCGACCACTTCACAGCCGACCGCGAGGAACGAGGCGTGGATCGCCTCGATCACATCGGGGCGGGTGATGACCAGAAAATCATTGCACCCTTCGTACTTATCGCCGCCGAAGTCTTCGGGCGTCAGATTATACTTTTGGATGTTGGTGCCCATCGCCCCATCGAAGATGACGATGTGGTCGGCGATGGCGTCTAAATAACGGCGGTTGGTGAATGTTCGATTTGTGTGTCGTTTAATCATGTGTGACCTCGTGCAATCTCAGCGAAGGATGTCGAAGGTGACATACCATGCGGCGTCATTGTGGAAATGTTCAATTTCATCAGCGTGATCATCCAGTGCGGCACGCTCGGCGCTGGTCAGATCGTGCGAGCGCACCATCGTGATTGCGGTGACGACCCCGTTGGCGCGCCCCTGCCCGTCGTTGGTTTGAAAAGCAACTTGTTCCCCAACGACAAGACCGGTATCTTCAAGACCGGCGTGGCGATAAGCACCGACCGTTTGTTGATGCCGCCAACTGCGCCAGTCCGAGACGGCAACCCAACTACCGTCGATGAAATAGGTATCATCAAGGCTGGCAAAACCGAGTAAAGCAAATGAGCGTCCTGCCAAGCACTTGGGCGAGACCGTAATCTGTTTCGTCTTTCCCAAAAAATGATCACTCCTCGTAGGTGGGGTATGTGGGCTGCGGACTCATTAGACGGGGTGTATCACCTCCGCCATACCAACGTGATTGAGGAAAACAAAAACGCCCTTCTCAAAAATCATTGAGGAAAGGCGTTGGATGATGCGATGCCATTTTCCTCATCTTCCTGAACTGACTGTTGTCAGCATCAGACGGATTTGGCACCTTCCCGGCGCTCCGGGGGTTGCCGCGCGGTCGATGGGCCGTATTCCCTCGCGCGCTCTGGATGAGATAACTTTATGTTGCTCGAACTTGAATAAGGTTAACATAACTCGCGGATATCGTCAAGATTTGGGCGTGAATTGGCAGGGCTTACGCATGAAATCATGAAATGCAACTCGATATTCACAAAGGGTCACATAAGCACATAATGGGTTTGTCTTCGGTAGGGGCATGATATATCATGCCCCTACATGCCCATCCTGACCCGTTATCATCTGTCTGATACGTTTCATACGTTTCATGCCTACGACTTGGTGAATTGGGGTGCCTTCGCGAGTCGCGTCAATCCTGATCAAGATTTACCTGCACCGCAGCACCATTTTCAGCAAATTCTTGATAGCTGGATCGTTGGACTGTGCCAATCGCTCCACATAATTCAGCACTTGCTGCTGCCGTTCCGCGTCTAAGCGCTGCACCACATTCACAATCTGATCCACGCGGGTGGAATTTCCCATGATGAAACATGCTCCATCTATTGGTTTGAGAGCAGAAATAGAAACATGCGTTCTATATTGTGTCATCGTACCATAAAATTGTGGGTAAGGTCAAGTAATTTTAGGGGATTGGGTGCATTTCAGAATACAGCAAGGCACGCGCGGGAGTGCAGCGAATCAACGTACGAGGAGAACTGCGTGTTCACAGTTCTCCTCGTTTGTCAAGCCTATGCCTACGCATTAGCTTTATTTCGCACTTGGCGAAACGGCAATTAACGCCGCGCGACGATCATCTCGTACAAAGCGACCGTTTCACGCGAAGGTTGAATGCGCAGATTTTCTTTGAGATATTGTTGGATGGACTTATATTGAGCGACCGCTTCATCCAACATATTAAGGCGTAGGTATAAGCCCATAACTTGTCGATGAATATCTTCGCGTTCTGGAGACTCTTTCAAGGCGCGCGTTAGATAGCCCAAAGCACGTTTATCCTCGCCCTCGGCAGCACACAAACGTCCCATGCCGATGAGTGCTTGTCCGTACATCAAACGTAATTCTTCACGCCGTTTGATCACCCAGTCCATCTCGATAGTTTGGAGGAAGGGCGCACGATACAAGTCAATGGCACGAGAGAACAAGCGCGCTTGTTCGCGTTCGTCGGTCGCCACAATAGCTTTTTCGACGGACTCAACAAAATCTATGGCGTCATAATGGCGAACAACTTTATCGCTCGGCAAATAGAAACCACTGTTGTATTGAGTGAGTTCAAAGCTCCCTGTTTGAGAAACCTTCATGTTTATTCTTTCAGTGATTTTTCTCTTGGTCACATGAAAGACATTGGTAGCTTCTTTTACATTCAGGTTGGGCCAAAACACGGAGAATATCTCGTCACGGGTGACAAGGGGGCGATCCATGAAGAAGAAGAAGAGGTTACGCGGTAAGGCACCATCCCAGTTAGTAATAGTCTGACCATTGACTAATACGTGTCCTTTGCCAAAGGCAAAAACCTCGACTTGAGGGCGGGGTTCGTCTTCGACGGTGAACATCATATCGTCTTTGTGTTGCTCTGTACCCAAAACAATGGCGGTGCCATCGCTCACCATACCCGCCCATGGATTGTAGGTCAACAGACGACTGCTGACCGCAATTTGGGCATTTTCGGGCATTGCGCTCACAAAGGCGTTGATGAATTTCTCGAATTGGTCGTTTAGGGCGACCTTATCAAATTCATCAACATAAAGAACAAGTGGTTCCTTGGAGTAAGCTGCCAGATCGGCTCCGAGTGCTTCCCCAACAGCGGCGGGGTTACCCTTCTTCAAGGCTGTGCGCGTCTTTTTGCCAAAGGTGCCTACAACTGTACTGATCTCATCAACGAGATGGGCGACGACATCAAGAATTTGCGTATTTTCATTAACCGTATTGACGCGGTAGTATAGTAGTCCGCTTTGGGAGTTATTTAGAAAATATGCGAGAAATAAATTCCGGTAGTTCGTCCAAGGGTAAAGTAATACCACCTTTTTCCCGTTGCTCTTCTCTCGAAATGACTCTAACGAGAGATGGGTCACTGTATGCAGAAACATATCCATTGTTCTAACCTTGTATAAGTCCTAACCGATTGAGGTGTGTGATTAATAGATCGAGTACGATGAGAGTTATAGACCTAACTGATCTACATGGTAAGGCTATTAAACAAGTTTAACATACCTGTTAACGGGTGTCAAGAGACTCGGTATGGTTTCAAAGGTATAAGTTTCTAGACATGCCCAAACCAAACATGTACACATAACAAACCAATTTATAATGTTCAGCAAAATTGGTTTCAACTTTTCATACTTTAACGGCAATAATATCAGAGGATCCATAAAATATGCAAGTTCATCAGCGTTTTTGGGTAGCGATTGAAGCGCTCTTGCTCTCCCTTGTCATTTTCTTCCATTGGTTCCCCAACACCGAGCGCGCCCTCTCCTGCCTGCTCTTCATTCCCCTGATTATCGGACGCTTGCTCGTCACCAAAAAGCTGATCGCCCGCACGCCGCTCGACTTTTTTCTGGTCGCCTTTGTGATTTTATGTATCGCTAATGTTACAATAGCGCCATTTAGTTGGGGCTATTATACGGTTGGTCGCGCTGCGATGGGGGTGGGTATCGTTTGGGTCATTGGCGGTTGGACAGAAGTGCCAAATATAACAGCCCGTTTGTTAGCAGGCTTATTAATTTTTGGGGTGATGATAGGTATTGTGGGGCTATTTACTTCACAATATACCGCCAAATCCATAGAACTCCAATTGATTATCGACATTTTACCAAAATTTTACAATCTGCCTGTAATAACAGGGGGCTTTAATGTGAACGAGATTGGGGGTGCATTAACATTTTTCGCAACCTTATCTCTAGCACTTGCGATCAATGGACAATGGGTGATGCAAGCCCGTTGGCGCGCCCCCGGAATGGTGCTGGCAGTCGTTGCCTTCACACTCCTGCTCAGCACTTTGCTTCTGGGGCAGTCGCGGATGGCGATGATTGGCGTGCTCCTCGCTTCAGGCGTGGTCATTGTGCTGCTCATCCCAGCCGGGCGGCGGCGGTTCATCGCCCTGTGCGCCTATGGGGTTTTGGTGGTGCTGGAAGTAATCCTCGCCTTCAATCTGTTGGTACCCGCAGACCAAGTGGCGGTTTTTGAAGAGCGTGACCAAACCAGCGTGACCTCCCGGCTCGACATTTATCAAGCTGCCCTTGCCGTCGCGCGCGACTATCCCCTGACAGGGGTGGGGGTCAACGAGTTCAGAAGCCGTCAAGTACGGGCGCTGTACCCCGTACCCGGCTATGAAAACAAAGTCTTGCCCCATGCCCACAACAACTTTTTACAACTCGGCACCGATTTAGGCATTCCGGGAATGCTGTTCTACATCGGTCTAAATGCCACAGTAGCAGGGATGTTATGGCGCGTGTGGCGGCGCGGGGCCCCTGATGCGCGCGTCGGCGCGGTTGCCGTCGCCAGCGGCTTGGTGGCGCATGGCATTTTTGGGGTGGGGGACGCCATCACCTTCTTTGACCGCTTCATATTCATTTATTGGCTATTCGTCGCCGTCGCTGCCGTTTTGTATCTACAGTTGAAACCCATGCCGCCAAACACGGAAAGCCATTTGTTGATAAAATAATAAACACAAGTCACTCGCTGTCGTCAATCAGCGATCTGATACTTTGATTGAATGCCGCCAACTTCAGGTGCGGTTTTCGTGAGGTTGGGCAGTCAGAAATAAACCTTCATTTCCTATTTTTTGTAGGATGGACTTATGCTCCGCGCCGTGGACATGCTGCTCGTCATCATTGTGTTCGTTTGTATTTTGCTGAACCAGAGCGCATTCGCCTTGGGCGCGCTGATTCTCCTGCTCCTCGTCAACTTGTGGCATTTATTAGACGGGCGCACCACGCCCGCCCCCCCACCGGCGACGATTGCGCCTGATGTGTCCCAATCTGCCCCACCAGAACCGATTAATCCCCTCAAAAATGACTTACGCCATGTCAATGAGCGCTTGCGCGTCACGCTCGCATCCGCACGGGATGGCATCTTGTTGCTGGATGAAGAGGGGCATTTGGTGGAATGTAACAGCGCCGCCGAACGGTTGCTCGGCATCACGCGGGAACGGTTCCTAGGTGGGCATTTTGTCGACATGCTCGACGCGATGATGCACGCCAATGAACTCAATGGCTTTGGCTATGCCCGCGCCCAACTGACCGAACTCGCGCGGCAACTGCGGCTGGAGCCGAATCGCGTCACCCGCCGGCAGTTCACCAGCGTCATCAATGGGGAAACGTATCATATCGAGGAAATCTCGTCCCCCGTCTATGACACCGATCACGCCAACAACAACAATATGACGGTCATCGGGCGCTTATTGGTGCTGCGCGACATGACCGAACATCAAGAATTGCTCAATTTTCGCGAACAAGTCCTCAATATGGCGGTGCATGATCTGCGCGGTCCGCTGACGGCGATCATCAATGGCATCGATTTAACCTTGCACCCCGAAGCCAACCCCCGCGCCGATGAAATCCCCCGCATCTTGCGCCTGTGTTTGGATAGCGGTTATCGCCTGATGCGGCAAATCGAAGGGATGCTCGATATTGCGCAATTTGAGGACAAAACCCTGCCCATCTATCCCGCCTCGATAGAACCCAAATTGCTCATCAGCGAAGCCTATGATGCCCTTGCCAATACCTTCTTGGGAATGCGTGTGACCCTAGAGACGACCATCGCGCCCAATGTCCCGGCGATCATGGTCGATCCCGATCTCATCCGGCGGGTGATCGTCAATTTGATCGATAACGCCCTCCGTTTCACCCCACGCGGGGACGCCATGCACGTTGATGTGATCTTGTCGTCCAACACGTCCCCCAGTGTGCTGATCAATATTTCCGACAATGGCCCCGGTATCCCCCCAGAACGGCGCTCACTGGTGTTTCAGCCCTATGGTCAACATAAAGACACCCAATTGTTCAAAGGGCGGCGCGGTTTTGGCTTAGGGCTAACCTTCTGCAAATTGGCGGTCGAAGCACATGGGGGCGAAATTTGGATCGAGGGGGCACACCACAACCTAAAAGGCGTGTGTTTCTCGGTTCGATTGCCCATCAATCAGTGAGCGCAACTAGACCTCATTGTCGGCGTTGATCCAATAAGAGCCACCCGGATCAAGGATGATCGGCAGGGCACCGGTTTCATTGGCGACGCGATTCGCCCACCCGCTGACATCCTGCACAATCGGCGGAAACGTGTTGTAGTGCATCGGCACCACATAACGCGGGCGAATGTAGCGGATCGCTTTCAAAGCATCTTCAGTACCCATCGTGAAGTAATCGCCAATCGGCAAAAATGCCACATCGATTCCTTCATCACCGATCAACTGCATATCGGAGAACAAGGCGGTATCCCCCGCAAAATACAACCGCAACCCAGTAGCGCGTTCGGTGATGATAAAGCCTGACGCCAACCCCCCATAGGTTCCGTCGGGCAACGACGAGCTGTGCAGAGCAGGGGTCAGTTTGACCGTGACAAATTCATAATCGGCTGCTCCACCTAAATTTTGCCCCGCTGCGTTGTCCACACCTTTACCGCGCAGCCAGCGCACAATCTCGACATTGCTGACCACCGTCGCGCCCGTCCGTTGGGCAAGGGCGACAGTATCGCCAAGATGATCCCCATGCCCATGAGACAGCAAAATGATTTCTGCCGAAAGTTGGTCATGGGTTACCGGAGCGAGGGGGTTGCCAGACAAAAACGGATCGATCACGACAGAGCGCCCACCCACTTCTAACGCAAATGCCGAATGTCCAAACCACGTTACTTTGATACTCATCGTTTTTCCTCCTAGTATTCGGTTTATCCTAACAAAGGACATGCCCAATGCGCTGCCGCTACCCCGGTGTTTGGGGGCGTTCGAGCGGTAGTGCCACCGTGATCGTCGTGCCTTGATTCAAGCCCGCGCTGGTCGCCCATATTCGCCCGCCATGCGCTTCGATCACCGCCCGAGCGATGCTTAAGCCCACGCCCAAGCCGCCTTGTGTCCGCGTCATGTGGTCTTCGACCTGATAGAACCGATCAAAAATCCGTTCGAGGTTTTCGCGTTTCAACCCAATACCCGTGTCACTCACCATGATCCAGATGTGATCCAGCCCTTGCAGTCGGGTTTGAATGACGATTCGCCCCCCTTCGGGCGTAAACCGAATGGCATTATTCAAAATATTGGTGAATGCCATCGTGAAGCGGGGATGATCAATCGCGACCACCAAATTGGAGAGGGGGGGGACATATTGCAAATGGTGGCGTTTGGCTTCGGTCAATGCCAAAGCATCATGGACGATCTCGCTCAAGAAATCTGCCAACCCGCGTGAGGTTAAAGTGAGCTTACTTTGATTTTGTTCCATATAGCGTAAATTGGTCAAATCTTCGATGATGCCGCGCAACTGGAGGGCGCTCTCGACCACTTTTGAAGCGTGTTCACGGGCTTCATCATCGAGCGTATCTTGAAGAAAACTCGAGTACCCCAAAATGACGCCGAGCGGTGTCCTCAGTTCGTGCGAAGCGATGGCGATGAAATCACTCTTCAATTTATCGACCCGGCTAAGTTCTTCGTTGGCTTTTTCCAACGCGGCGACGAGTTGGGCGCTTTCGAGGGCGACTGCCGCTTGCGCCGCGAGGATCGACAACAGGTTTTCATCATCCCCCGTCCACGGCAGATGATGTTTGTTGACCGCTTCCAAAACCCCGATCACGCGGTTGCGCACCCGCATTGGCACACCCAACACCGATTTGGTATGAAAATCGGTGGCTTTATCAACACCGCCATAATGTCGACGGTCGGCAAGGACATCGTTCACGAGGACGGTGCGGTTTTCGCGCAAAATGGTACCAGCAATGCTGCCTTCCAGTGGAACCGCGATCCCAAGTAGTGAATCGGTCATTTCGCCCGTCGTGGTGGCAGCAAAACGCAATTCCCCCGTTTTGTTATCCCATAACAAAACAGAAGCGGCATCAGAGTCCACAATTTCGACCGCCGCTTCCATGATCAAGCCGAGTAAAGGTTTTAGCTTCAATTGGCTGTTCAAGGCGGCGCTGATCTCGGTAATCCGAGTCAACTTTGTAACGCGCCGTTGTAAATTTTCAACTGTGTTGGAGTGATCGTTCATTGACATTCGAGTTTCAGTCTCATTCAACGCTTCTGTCTATTATAACGATCTGTGCAATTCTGGCACACTCTTTTATGGCTTTGCTTTTTGCATCTCTAAATTGATCCTCAGGGGGTGTTCTTGTTTTTTGAAAAAAGACATCTTTAGGTGAGTTCTTTATTTAAAGGTCGTAGTAGTAGTAGGGGCTGTTCAAACTGTTCAAAACTATTCCCACATTAACCCACATTATCCGCGTATCCCAAAATACACCAAATTTTTTAAGGGTATTTCGCAACATTTCCCAAAAATTTGGGTTATCGCGAACAGAAAATCTAAAAGTTTTGAACAGGTTGCCTGTTCATAACTCTGCCACTTTTGAACAGTTTGAACAATTTCGCTCATTTGGTCTCTTAAGAAGTCTGTGACGACCGACGTTTTTATGAACAGGCTGCCGAGTTATGAACAGAGTTATGAACAGGCAACGCCGAGTTATGAACATTTTTTGCCGAGTTATGAACAGGTTTTTGGTACTTTTGAACAGACAAGGTTATTAATTAATGTTTTTCGTAATAATAATTTTCGTAATCTTGGATTAAATTGGGTTTTTAACGGGTCACGCTAT
Source organism: Aggregatilineales bacterium (assembly GCA_038248285.1). GTDB lineage: Bacteria > Chloroflexota > Anaerolineae > Aggregatilineales > Phototrophicaceae > Flexifilum. The sequence goes on along the minus strand of JBBRTY010000012.1, from coordinate 14,632 downwards.
TTGGGATAAAAGCAGAAAAGAGGGTTTAGGGAGTAGGGATTGGGGTGTAGGTCGAGGGCATCCGCCCTCTTATTGATTTTCAGGATAGGACAAATGTGCTATGCTTGGGGTGTTGTTTTTGCGACGGAACCGCTCCCGAAGTGTGAGGAACTCGACGATGACTTTTCAGGTATACCCCAGATTATCGGACTCGCCCTATGTCGAAACGATCACACACGGGCGGACAGTTGCGAGTGGCTCCACGATTCGCCCTGCCGAAACTCACTGGCACATGATTTTAACCAAAGTCCAAAACGAGGTGCGCTTTCTGGTGGTGGGTCCGTTGTCAAAATCGGGGGTAATTCATTACGGCGCAGATGCCGAAATCTTATGGATTAAATTCAAGCTCGGCGTCTTTATGCCCCATTTGCCAGTGCGCCAATTTTTGAATAGGGAAACGCCTTTGCCCAATGCTTCTGGGCAGTCCTTCTGGCTCAAAGGGGCGGCGTGGCAATTCCCAGACTCTGAAAACAGCGATACCTTCATCAATCGGTTGGTGCATGATGAAGTGTTGGTGCTGGATCGGCTGGTGAGTGGTATCCTCCAAAATCAGATTCCGCTCGCTTCGCTGTCCCCGCGCACGGTGCGGCATCGATTTTTGCGGGCAACGGGCTTAAGCCAGTCGTATATTTTTCAATATGAACGCGCCAATCGTGCGGTTGCCTATTTGCAACAGGGCAGTTCTATTTTGGACGTGGTGGCTGAAGCGGGTTATTTTGATCAACCGCATCTAACCCGATCCCTAAAGCAGTTTGTTGGGCATACCCCTGCTGAAATCAAGCGTTTGTCTGCCCCTGCGCGGTAACTTGCCATTTTATACAAGACTGCCAGCGTAGACTGATTTATCCTAAAGAGGTTCTCGTGAACTAGGCAACGTATGAAAAGAGGAGATCGACCGATGCAAAAAATTACCCCGTATTTGTGGTTTGATGGCAACGCAGAAGCAGCAGTCACTTTCTACACTTCGATTTTCGAGGATTCAAAGATTGTGAATGTGGCGCGTTATCCCGAAGGCGTCCCCGAACTGGGGGGAACCGTGTTGACGATCAACTTTGACATTTTTGGACAGTCGTTTATCGCGCTCAACGGCGGACCACAATATCGTTTCACCGAAGCGATATCGTTCCTGATTCACTGCGAGACGCAAGCCGAGGTCGATACTTTGTGGGCACAACTGACCGCAAATGGGGGCGAGGAACAACCGTGTGGGTGGTTGAAGGACAAATTTGGGGTATCGTGGCAGATCATCCCAACGATTTTGAATACTCTGCTGAGCGATCCTGACCCGGCACGCGCGGGGCGGGCGATGAATGCCATGTTGCAAATGAAGAAAATTGACGGACCGGCATTGCAGCGCGCCGCCGACGAAGCGTAGGGCGATTGCTTCACCGTTCAAAAAAATAGGCGGGGGTGGATTGATCCTCCCCCGCCTATTCCCTCAACCCCCAATTCCTAGCCTCAGCTTCACCGATTGACCGACATCGGCATGACCACACAAATGAAGTCATTGCGGCTGGCAGGGCGAATCACGCCGGCGTGCGCCGGACCATTGCTCTCTAGGACGACTTGCTCATCCGTCATCACGCTTAGCGCATCGATCAAGAAGCGAATGTTGAAGGCGACATCGAGCGCGTTCCCTTCGACCGTCACATCCAATACGCCTTCGTTATCGCCGCGTTCGCTACTTTTGCCGATCACGGTGACTTCCCCCGGCATACTTGGTTCGGTCGCCGGCTTGACCATGATTCGGGCGCTGTAGTTGCTGTCGCGGGCGAAAATTTCGGCACGCTTGCACGCCTTCAGCAAATCGGAGGTGTAGAAGGTCACTGAGGTGCTATAGGCTTTGGGGATGATCGCCCCGAAGTCGGGAAATTTGCCCTCGATAATTTGGGTCGCGATGAGCGTATTCTCGTATTGGAACATGACCATATCGCGGTCGCCAGGCAATGCGATGTGAATTTCTCGCTCTTCGTCGCCGATGATGCGTGCCACTTCACCCAAGGCTTTGGCGGGGATGATCATATCGCGCTTACCGGTGATGCCGTGTTCGATGCGGGCAGTGCGGACTGCCAAGCGGAATCCGTCCGCCGCCGCCATCGTCAAGTTGTTGCCGTCAAAGGCGGTATACAAGCCCGTTAAGGTCGGGCGGGCGTCATCTTTGGCGGTGGCAAATTGCGTCTGGACGATCATTTCTTTGAAGATTTTGGCAGACATGATCACATCGGGCACGAAGGTCTCGTTGAGGGGGGGGAACTCGCCCTCGCCGATGCCGCGAATATTGGAATTGGTCATGCCGCTGCGCACATTGACGGTTTGGGTCGATGTTTCTAGCGTCAAGTCGACGCGGTCGGGCATGAGGTTATTGACCAACTCGGCGAAAGTTTTGGCGGGCAATGTGATCGCCCCCGCCGCGTCCACCCGCGCGCCAATCGAGGTGATGATCGTCAGTTCCAGATTGGTCGCGGCGAGCTTTAAGCGCGACTCTTCAGTTTTGAGCAAGACATTCGCCAGCACCGGCAGTGTCGGGCGGGAGTCAACCGCACGGCTGACGATATTCAACCCGCGCGCGAGCTGATCTTGTAAAATGGATACACGCATACGCTTGATGCTCCTGCGGAGAAATTTACGAGAACGGTTCAAATTAAACAGATTGGAACAGAATTGTATGAATTATACACCAATCGATATAATTCTTGATGCTCAAGCGCTGATCTGGGGCATGAATCAAAAATTCAGGCAACCATATAAAAATTTGCTGAGTTGTGACTGGCATGGGCATGATATATCATGCCCATTACGAACCGCATAAGGAATAAGAAGATGTTAGAGCAATTGATGAAACTTGATTTTGAGACGATGCGCGGCTGGGGTTGGGCGGAAATTGAACCCTATGTCAGCGCGTTGGAAGCAGCACCGATCACCGCCGATACGGTCATCGAGTGGTTGGGGGCATGGGCGCATCTTGGCAACTTGGTCGGCGAGGTGTATACCCGTTTGTATGTCGGCACGACGTTAGACACCACCGACAAAGAGACGGAAACCCGCTTTTTCGCCTATATTACCCAAGTCATGGAACCTTTTCAGGTCAGTGAGCAACGGCTGAAACAAAAATTCCTCGCAACGGGTCTCCACCCCGAAGGCTTCGCGAACAACCGCCGTGCCATGCAAACCGAAGCCGATTTGTTCCGTGAAGCGAATGTGCCCTTGTTTACCGAGGTGCAAGCCATCGTCACCGAGTACGATCAAGTGAGCGGCGCGCAAACCGTGCAGTGGGAAGGTCAAGAACTGACCCTGCCCCAAATGCTGCCCATGCTCCAAGATGGGGATCGCGAAGTGCGTGAGGAAGCATGGCGGTTATCGCGGGATCGCCAATTGGCGGATCGCCCCAAGCTTAATGAAATGTGGGGGCGCTTTTTGGAACGGCGTTTCAAGATCGCCGCCAATGCCGATCAGCCCGATTTCCGCGCTTACCAATGGCTGTCGATGCAGCGCTTTGATTACACCCCCGACGATTGCGAACGCTTCCGCGATGCCATTGAGCAGGTCGTCGTGCCAGCGGCGGCAATAATATATGAAAAGCGTCGCCAACAATTGCAAGTGCCCACCTTGCGCCCGTGGGATTTGGATAATGACCCCTTGGGACGCGCGCCATTGCGTCCGTTTAGCAATACCAAGTTGTTGATCGACCGTGCCGAAGCGATTTTCAATCAAGTCGATCCCGAATTGGGCGCATATTTCTCGATCATGAAAAATGAAGATTTGCTTGACCTCGCCAATCGCAAGAACAAAGCGCCCGGCGGCTATCAAATCACCTTTAATGCCTCGCGCCGTCCCTTTATTTTCATGAACGCTGTCGGGCTGCACGATGATGTGCAAACCCTGTTGCACGAGGGTGGACACGCCTTTCACTCGTTTGAATACCTGAAAACCCCCAATTGGAGATTGATCGATCCGCCGACTGAATTTGCCGAAGTTGGCTCGATGGGCATGGAAATGCTGGCGGGACCCTATCTAAGAGCGGACAACGGCGGCTACTATACCCCCGTCGAAGCCGCGCGTGCCCGTATTGAATATCTTGAAGGCGTGCTGTTGTTTTGGCCCTATATGGCGCTGGTGGATGGCTTCCAAAATTGGGCGTACACCCACCCGAGCGAAGCCGTCGATACGGCTGCGTGCGATGCCCACTGGGGACAGCTTTGGGATCGCTTCATGAAAGGCATTGACTACAGCGGCTTAGAAGACATCAAAGTCACGGGCTGGCACCGCAAGCTGCACATTTTTGAGATCCCCTTCTATTATGTCGAATACGGGATCGCTCAGTTGGGGGCAGTGCAGATTTGGCGCAACTCATGGACGGATGCGGCGAAAGCGGTCGCTGATTATCGCCAGGCGTTGTCGTTGGGGGGCAGTGTTTCGTTACCGGAATTATTCCGCGCTGCCAATGCCCGGTTCGCGATGGATGCGCCGGTCTTGACCGAGGCGGTCGATGCCATCATGACCACCGTCGCCCAACTCGAAACGGTCTCGTAGTTCCTCAAGAGTGACGGCTCACGCCGGAAAATTTCCGGCGTGAGCCGTTACGAACGTGCGGGGGAACCAGGGCTGTTGCAAAGTCTTGTGTGAAACAATATCAGTGGATCACAAAGCATATCCCCACCCCGTCCGACCGGAGGTCGGCATCCCCTCCCCACTTCGTAGAGAGGGGACTTCTAAGAACCGTTGTGAGCTTTTTTCTCCCCCTCTCCATAAGCGAAGCGACCAATGGGGAGGGGGCGCTGACCGAAGGTCAGACGGGGTGGGGATTATCAAATCTGCTATTCATTGAATTTGTCCTCTTTCGACTTTGCAACAGCCCTGACGACCGACCCGCGAAGATACGAAAACAAGAGGGTTCTGCTTCGTACCTTCGCGGCATGGTAAGCAGCGGCTTAGCTGAGCGGCTCGAACTTGCTGCCGTTAAACTGACGATACAAACGGGGCAGTTCGCCCTCAGTGGTGGTGAACGTCAAGTCAAAGGTTGCCGCTTCGCATTCTTCTAAGTCCTCGTCATAGTTGGGATTGAACACCATCACATAAAACTCGTCATATTTACCGGGATTGATGGTGCCCGCGCGTTCCAAGAAAAAGGTGTCCACTTGATCGCCATCAATGCCAATGCTGTACAGTTGTAAATCGCCATCATCGTCGGTCAGTTCGACCGTGTAAGTGCCCTTCAATTCGATGAGGAAATAATTGGCGGACAATTCTTCGATACCCGCGCCCTCATAGAACCACCCGTTGCTGTTGGCGACATCTTCTAGCCATACAGTCGAGTCGAACAGATCGCCCAGTTCGTAATCACGGGCGAGATTGCGCAGGTGAAAATCGGCAAAAGTGTCGGCAAAATGGGCGTTTTGTTCGGCAAGCGCTCGTTCGAGGACTTCAAAGCCTTCATAATCGGCGCTGATCTCCCATACGCGCCGCACGATATCGGCACCAAAGTCTTGGGCGATATGGTCGATATACAACCACTGCCCATAATGGCGATCATAATCTTCTTCATCGACTTCCGAACCGAAACATAGCTCCGGGTAGGTGAAGACATCCCCGACATAACCGGTGGCATCTTGATCGACTCCGGCTGTTTGCGTTTCCATCCATGTCGCCGTCGCTTCATAAATCCAGTAGTGGGCGTCATTAAAATCATAGCCAAACTGGATAGCGTGAGAAAACTCGTGCGCGACCGTCGTCAACATCAACGTGAAAGCATCTTGCCCTTCCAGAAAATCAATATCAGCGAAATCATTTTCGACCGACAAAATGCTGGTATAGGCATAGTCTTCGCGCGCCGGGGTGTTGATATTATCCCCTACGAAGTCTTCTGGGCTGGTGATGCCCAAGGCGTCGTCTTCCGTCAAATCCACCAAATAGACATCATAGCGATCATCACCGCCTCGTCCGTCATCAGGGGGCGGCGCGCCATAGCCGAACAAATCAACCTGTACCTGCCATGCTTTTTCGACCGCCTCTTTTACCGCCTCCACATAGTCGAGGGTGACGGCATCTTCTCCGGTCAGCGTGTAATGGATGAGAAAATGGGCGGTGCCCGCTGTTTGGGGAGTGCCACTCATCTCGACATCATAGTCATCCTGCGCGCTCACGGGGATCGTCAAGCCCATCATGAGCGCGACCGCTACCAGCAAAAAGAGAGACATCGAACGCCGAACCAAAGTCATAGGATTCACCTTTTCGTTTACGAAGCTATTTTGAGACCAAAAAATAGAGTAGTGGGTGGGCACGTCAGGTGCGCGCGACGGACAAGAGCAGCAGATCGAGGGCGAGTTGAATCGTGATCTGCCCGGTTTTTATTTGAAAGTCGTATTCCCCGATTTGACGGTAAATGGTTTCCAGTTCATCCAGTTCAAAGACGCGGGATTGCCGTGCTAATTTGTCGGCGACGAATTTCTTCTGCCCAATCGCAGTGCCTAGCTCATTTGTGCCCCCACCGCTGGCAAAATGCTCTTTGGTCAACAACAAGAGGCGAAATTGGCGCGTCACCATGCCATATAGTCCAAAAGGGTCTTCGCCTTGTTCTAACAAACGATGGAGCAATTGAGCGGCGGTTTTGGTGCGTCCTTCTGCCAGTGCGTCCACCATATTGAACATGTTCGCTTCGGAGACATAGGGCGTCAAGAGGGCGACATCGGCTTCCGTGATCGCCCGCGCGCCATCGAGGTAGGCGACTAGTTTGATCAGTTCATTATCGGCACGCCGCGGATCGCCGGGGGTGACACTGGCAAGGGCGGCGGCGGCGTTTGGCTCGATCACGACGCCATAATTTTGTTTGGCGCGGCGGATGATCCAATCGGTGCTATCCTCCGGCACCGGAAACGCTTTGACCCACGCTTGAGCATTGGACAGCGCCAGTTTGAGGATTTTATGGCTATCGTTTAGGGCAGCACGCTCGACGAACAACAAGCGCGTCGTCTCCGGCAAATTTTGCAGATTGTTCTCTAGTAGTTCCACCGCTTTTTTGCCGGTGTCGCCCGCGCCTTTGCGGGTGATCCACGCCAGCATCCCGCGCACGACCACCACGCGCCGATCCGCTAAAAAGGGATAGGCGGTCGCTGCCGCCAAGACTTCGCCCGCATTAGTGGTGATGCCATCCAGATCGGTGATGTTGAGATCGCCATTGGGTTCGCGCTTCCAGCGATCTAGCAATTCGCCCAGCGCCTCATCCATACGCAGATCATCATCCCCATGAAATATCGTCAGGCGTGCTTCTTCCGCCATGCGCCGCCGTCCTTAACCGCCGCGTGTGGTGACGCGATGCACCACTAGCGGTTGAGCCGCAAACGGGAGTTGAATGGTGCTGCGGCGGATGGTCACGATTTCAAGTTCGCCCAATTCGCCGTCAGTGGTGATGTGTTTTTGAAGTTGCAATCCCAAAGAGGGGGCGAAAAAGAGCGCCATGATCACCAGTGTAAACACAACCGACAGTCGATCCCAAAGTTTGGCGCGCTGTGCCCCCGCAACCCCGATCAACGCCGCGACACTGACCAAGAGCGCAGTGGTGACCATGTTGGTGCCACAATTGGGATGGATCGCCAAATCGTGTTCACCTCGTTTCATACGGCGCAGGGCTTCGTTTGCCGCTGCCGTCACTTGCTCGGTCTTTGCCTCGCCCAACAATACAAAGCCGCCGGCATCGCTACGCCCCGCCACGCTCAAGTGAGGGATGCGGGCGCTCAAAATGTGGACAGTGGCATGTTCTAGCCCGTGATTACGGCGGGTTTGGCGCATAATCGAGGTCTGCAAGAGTGGCGCGATCCATTGTCCGAGTTGTTCCACCATTATAGGATATCTGCCTCTTGTGTACGATTGACCGATGCTTTCTTGTTGATAAGTCTACCATTGTGCTGCGTTCCGTCAAACTTGATGTACAATTTCAAATGAAATACTTTGATTTCATTTCATTGTGAAGGATAGACGCCATGCGTAAACTTGTAAGATTGGTATCGGCTGCCGCACTGTTGCTCTTGGTTGTTCCCGCATTTGCCCAAACTTCGACCCCTTTGCCCGTCACCCCCGCAACGATGTCTACCGCCACACCGACTCCAGCCAGTAACCCCGGTGATGATATTGTCAGTGGTGGCAGCATTACCATTGGCGAACCGCTTGAGGGTAATTTAACGTTTGCAAGCCCGGCGCTGAGTTACACTCTGGAAGGCGCGGCGGGAGCGGTGGTGTCGATCTCCCTTTCTTCGGATGATTTCGACTCGTATCTCTCGGTTGAAACGAGTGATGGTGAATTTGTGGCTTCCAACGACGACAGCGGTGGCGAGCGCAATTCGCTCGTTGCCAACATTACTTTGCCGAGGACCGGAGCGCTCAATATCATCGTCGAAAGCTATGGGCATCACATTGGCAGCGGCGCCCAAGAAGGGGCTTTCACCCTTTCTGTGACTGAATCCTCTGTGAACCGTATCGAATACACCCAAGAAGTGAGCGACAGTTTCACAGCCAATGTTTTGAGTACCGATTACCTGTTTACGGGGTCGGCAGGGGATAGCGTCATCATTCAGTTGGCGTCCGAGGACTTCGACTCCTATCTGCGCTTGATCGACAGCAATGACAATGAACTTATCACCAATGACGACAGCGGCGGCACCTTAAATTCGCAAATCGGACCCTTTATCTTGCCCAGCACCGGCACCTATACCATCCGTGCCAGCAGTTTGAGCGGCACCGCGACCGGTGCCTATGTCCTCAACTTGGAAAGCATCGAGACCAGTAGCATCGCCTATGGCGAAACGGTGGATGTCGAATTTACTGAAGGCGACCGCGAGTTTTATTTCACGTTCACAGGCAGTTATGCCGATATCGTCAGCGCGACCGTAGACAGTGATCGTGGTGTCAACACCAGTTTGGCGATTAATGATACGTACAATTACCAAATCGGTTCCGACTCCGATGGTGGGAGCGGGTACGACCCCGAACTCTTCGACATCTCGCTGACCTCAGCCGGTACCTATACCCTCATCGTTCGTGCGGAAGATAACCAAAATGGCACGGTACAAGTGACCTTGGATAGTTCCCCGCCGCTGTCGTTAAATGACGGCGCGCAAACGGTGACGTTTGGCGACAACACCACTACGGTGCCGCTGAGCTTTACCGCTGACGCGGGTCAAAACTATCGTTTGAGGGTGGCGATCTTGCGCGGCGACCAAAGCAGCTCGATCAACCTTGATGTGCGTCAAGGCGAAAACACCGTTGCCAATGCCAACGCCAGCACGGTCTCTAACTTGGTCATCGACTTTGTCACAAGCGAGGCTGGCGAAGTCACGGTGGTCATTTCGGAATACAGCTATAGCGGCATTAACGCCGAAATCTCTATCCAACCCTTAGACAGCTAACGCTCACTTTAGTTTTCACAGGGATTAAGAACAGCGTGCCCACTTATGGGTACGCTGTTTTTTGATCCCCTCGTCTAGCCGCGAGTTGTTATTCTGCCGCAGGCGGCATGTGATCGCGAAAACCGAGCGCCCACCACAAGCCGTGCATTTGGGCGTCATATAAGACGCGCGCCATAAATGCTGGTGTGGGCGGTGCCTCTTGGTTGATCCACCAGCGAATCAGCGCGATCTCCGCCCCTGCCGACATCACCGCCAAGACCTCAATCGGGACACGAAGCGCGTGATCGGCAGGCACTAGATCGCGTATCCCTGCTGCCATCGTCGCGGTCAGATAATCGAGTATCCGTAGTAAAAAAGTCATGCTGCCTTGCTCGCTCAGCATCACTTTATAAAAGTTCAGATAGCGCTGGACATGTTCAAAATCAAGCGGATCCGTCATCGCGGCTTCGAGGTCTTGCTCGGTTTTAATGTTGGCGGCGTTGACGGTGCTGCTCAAATCGTCATACAGGCTGACCATGCTCAAAAACAGCAGTTCATCTTTGTCTTTGAAGTGCAGATAAAAGGTGGTGCGGCTCACATTGGCGCGGTCGGTGATGTCTTGAATCGAAACCGTGTCATAGCCTTTTTCGGATATCAAAGTGATGAAGGTATCGCCCAGTAGTTTGAGCGTCCGCTGCACGCGCGGATCGGTTTTATTGATGGTGTTCCGCCGCTGTTGAAGATTGGGATGGGTCATTTAATAAACACCTGTTCACTAAGCAACACGGCGCTTAAAGTCGTTGTTGACAACCGTCAGCGATTCGATATGATTTTTAGTGTACACCATGTTTACTATGCTACGCAATGTGTATTCAAGCATTTACCTGATGAATCAAGATGTCTTCGTACATCATTTAGTATCTAAAGGCACCCTTAACCATGATCACACCTATTGTTAGCGCTCCCCATTTGCCGCCCACTGCCGCGATTGCCGGCAACCCGATCTCACAGATGTTGATGATGTCCGCGTTAAATCGAGATTTTTTCAGCATTCTCGAAAAAACCTTCAAGACCTATGGAGATATCTTCATCGTTGATATGCCGGGTATCCACCAGACTTTGCTTTGCCACCCCGATCACATTCACGAAGTGACCACGCGCCAAGCTGATAAGTTTCAAAAAGATGACACCTATAAAGACCCTCAAAAAGGGTTGGCGAAATTTCTTGGCGGCGGCTTGCTCACGAGCAATGGTGATTTTTGGAAGCGCCAACGTAAATTGATGTCGCCTGTTTTCCATACGCGCCGGATCGCCTCGTATGGACAAATCATGAGTGCCGAAACTGAGGCGATTGTGGCGGCATGGCGGGGCAAACAAACGGTCGATGTCGATGCGGAGATGATGCGCGCCACGCTCGATATCGTCGCCAAGTCGTTGTTCAGCGCCGATATGCAGCATGAGGACATGCGCAAAATTGGGGATGCCATGACGGTGTTACAGCATTTCTCTAGGGATCAAATGACGAGCCTATTACCGTCTTGGCTCCCGTTGCCCGCCCGTTTCCGCGAGGAACGCGCCATTCGCGATCTCGATGATGTCGTCTATCGGCTGATCCGCCAGCATCGCGATCAACCGTCTGATAATGGCGACTTGCTGACGATGTTGCTGGATGCGCGCGACGATGAGGGGGTGGGCATGACGGATAAGCAAATCCGTGATGAAGTGGTGACCCTGTTCCTCGCCGGGCACGAAACAACCGCCAACACCCTCAACTGGACGTGGGTCTTGTTGGCGCAGCACCCCGCCATCGAAGCCAAACTGCACACGGAGTTGGATCAAGTCTTGGGGGGTCACAGTCCACAATTTGAAGATTTACGCTCCCTACCGTATACCGAACAGGTGATCAAAGAAGCGATGCGCATCTACCCGCCAGTGTACTCGTATGGACGCGAAGCCATCGAGGATGTGCAAATTGGCGGGTATGACATCACCAAAGGTTCCGTCGTCACGCTCATCAATTGGATCACCCAGCGCGATGAGCGCTGGTTCCCCAACCCTGATGTGTTTGTGCCGGAACGGTGGACGCCCGAATTTGAGAAGGCGTTACCCAAAGGGGCGTACACCCCTTTTGGTGGTGGACCACGTATCTGTATTGGGCAAAGCTTCGCCATGATGGAAGCCGTGATCTTGTTGGCGGGGATGGCACAAAACTATCGCTTGCGCTTGATCGGTGAGGCTCCAGAACCGGAAGCTTTATTGACCTTGCGCCCCAAAGGGGGGTTGAAGATGCACCTTGAAGCACGGTGATTGATAAAATGGGTGGGGGGTGGGATACGTGATTCTGTTGCAAAAGTCGGGCAACTTGTTGAAAAACACGGGCAACCACATTGGGTTGCCCCTACGAGACCCGCTGTTGTAGGGGCGACCCCATGTGGTCGACCGCCGCCGATTCAAACCCTTTTTCAACAGATTCCAACGGCGCGTCTGCTGCACGCAGAACCCTTTTGCAACAGACTCATACGTCTTGCCCCCTTGAACGTGATGATATGTTTCAGAAAGCGAGATTGGTAATGACTAAATCGATTCTCATTCAGGGTGGGATTCCCGCTCACCTCCGTCGTCGTGCGGCGGAGGTGTATGACGATGCCTTCGCGAAGAAATTGCGCACTTTTCTCGGCACCCGTGAACAGCGGATTGCGATTTTAGAGGAAAGTTTCGCAGCCGACTATGCTTTTGTCGCCTTGTCTGATGGCGATCTCGTGGGTATTGACGGTTTTCATGCCGCGCATGGGCAGTTGCTCGATATTGGCTTTGGTGCCTTACGTCGGCACTTGGGATGGATGCGGGCGCTATGGGCGGCAGGGGTGGGCAGCATCTTCACGCGGACACCTCAGCCTGAGCAACTGCTGATGGATGGAATCGCGGTGGATGCACGGATGCGGGGTCAAGGAGTCGGTTCGCTGTTGCTGGATGCCATCACCCATCACGCGCAGGAGCAAGGGTTCCATGCCGTCGCGCTCGATGTGATCAATAGTAATCCCGATGACCGCCGTTTGTACGAACGCAAAGGGTTTCACGTCGTCAAAACCTCAGAATATGGGTGGCTGACTGCCCGCGCGGGCTTCACCAGCTCCACCTCAATGATCAAGCCCGTCTAATCTTGTTATCGCCAACCATGCGGGAGCCTAGCCATGACCGACCTCACAACGCTCGTTTTCTATATCAATCTGGGTTTCTTGTTGGCACATGAATTAGACGCCATCTTGCAGCATGAATGGCGTTTTTTTCCTTTTCTCGCCCCTTTTGATGATGTGACCGCCTATCGCCTTTTCACGGCGGCGCATGTGCCCTTATTCGCATTGATCTTGTGGAACCTGTTCGTGCGCAATTTTCAAATCGGCTTGGATGTGTTCTTGATCTTCCATGCAGGGTTACACTTTGTTCTGCGCAATCACCCCAAGATCACGTTTAACAACCCGTTTTCGAGGGTGTGGATCTTTGGGGCGGCGCTCTTGAGCGGGATCCATCTGGGCTTGTTGGGGCTGGCTTAATCTGTCACTTGCTTGAGTACCCGTGTGCGTTGTTCAGCACGCGCGTGATCACCGTGCTATCGACGTTGCCGCCACTGATCACGATCACCGTCGCCCCCGGATCCGCGTCCATCGGCAGCACGCCGGATAGCAACGCCGCCAGCCCGACCACGCCGCCGCCTTCCGCCAACCAGCCCGCATGGGCGATCATCCAGTGCATCGCGTGGGCGATGGCGTCCTCGCTGACCAGCACGAGATCATCCACATAACGCCGCGTGAGGTCAAGCGTGATCGAGCCGGTCTCAATTGCCCCCGGTAACGCATCCGCCAGTGTCTCAAAACTGAGGGGATGTGCCATGCCGGTAATCGTGTTCAGCATGTCGGGCGAAGCGGCAGGGCTGACCCCGATCACACGGGCGGCAGGTTGGATCGTCTTGATCGCCAGCGCCACCCCGCTGATCAATCCACCCCCGCCGACGGGCACGATGACGCGGCGGACATCGGGCAGCACATCGATGATCTCCATGGCAATGGTACCTTGTCCAGCGATCACGAGTGCGTTGTTGTAGGGCGATATATAGGTCAAGCCCTCGTCGCGCGCGCGGCGCAACGCCTCATTTTCGGCATCATCATAGGTTGCGCCGAACAAAATCGGTTTCACTCCCCAACGGCGTACCCCTGCCATTTTCTTGGGTGAGGCATTCACGGACATCAAAATGTCGGCGTGGATGCCGAGCGCTTGGGCGGCATAGGCGATCCCTTGCGCATGGTTGCCGCTGGACGCCGTGACCACGCCCCGCGCCCGCGCCGATGGGTCAAGGGCACGTAGGGCATTGAGCGCCCCGCGCACCTTAAACGAGTGGGTTTTGTTGGCATTTTCCAGCTTCAGCCATGTGTGCGCCCCCAAGCCCGAGGCGCGTTCGAGCGGGGTGGGTGTCAAGTAGGGGGCAAGGCGCGTGCGGGCGGCGAAGATATCGATCAAGTCGGGGAGCATGGGCAACCTCTGTAAAAATAAAGAGAAACCAAAATCATAGCGCAAAAACCACCCCACACGCGACACGCTGTTTATTCTTGACAGGGTTAGGGCTTTAGCCCGCCGCAAGCCTCCCCGCTTCAGCGGGTGAGGTTAGGCGCTGTGCCAGCAAGCTGGCATTTCAACACGCTGGCATTCCAGCAAGCAGACTTACCAACGTGTTGACACTGGCTTTAGCCGCAGTTTTGGGTTCAGCACAAATGTCTTGACAACTTAGATAGTGATAACTATACTTTGTATAGTGGACAGAAACTTACCTACCAGAAAGAAGTGGGATGTTTCGAGCGGTGATGTTGCCTTGTACCTTACCTCCTGAAGTGGCGGACGCCCTCAATCGTGAGAGCGGGCGCATCTACTCGCAGGTATTGGTCGAACATTACCGCATTTATCGCAAAAAAGGCATTTGGCTATCGGCTGCCAGTGCCGAGAAATTGAACGATTGCTACAATCGTCAAGGGACGCCCCTCCTCCATTCCCACAGTATCGATGCGGCACAACAGGGTTTCTACAAAGCCTGCAAGACAACGCACGCCAACCGCAACGATGGCGCGAAATACCCGCGCCGCCGAAAATACTATCGCACCACTACTTGGAAGCATTCCGGCATCCGTCGCGACGGGGACGACCTCTTGTTGGCGTTGGCACGAGGACGCGCG
>JBBRTY010000011.1:0-41279 GCA_038248285.1 Aggregatilineales bacterium | reverse complement strand
GGGGACACCCGGCAAGTAGCTCGTGAAAGCGAGAATCGTGATCGCTTGCTGTCAGTGACGTGGCTATTTGGAGCCGAAAGACTCGCCAGAGACACGACTCCACAAGAAGCCGCGCCGCTTTAGCGGTTGCGGAGTGTCACCCTTGAATCCAACGGGGCGTCCGTCGCCGCGCCTTTCTCACCCATTTGCGAGTTGCTATCACAGCAAGAAAAGCAAGTCCACTATGTTGAATCTCTCAGGTCTCATCGACTCCCTGCGCATGGCACCCTCCTTCCGCGCGGCATTACGGGCAATACGCGCGCGCGCCGCGCCGTCACTGGGCGTCATGCGGGCTGCACGCCCCTATGTCGTCGGGACCCTCGCGCGCGAATGGCAAGACCATGCCGCCCCCGTCATCGTCATCACGGCGAAGATCGACCGCGCCTACACGATTTCCGAACAGCTTCCGGTGTGGACGGGGGACGCACGCGGCATCTATCGTTTTAATGAACCGTCTCCGTTGTTTTACGAGCGCGCCCCATGGGGCGAAAACGCCATCAGGGGACGCTTAGAGACACTGGCAGCGCTCATGCCGCCCGAAGATGTGCCGCTTAGCCCCAAGCCGCCGATCATCATCGTCTCGGCACGGGCGCTGATGCAACGCACGCTCCCCGTCCATGCCTTTCGTCAGCGCGCCATCGTCTTACGGACTGGGCAACGCTACAGCCTTGAGAGCTTAATCGGGCAGTGGGTCGGCTTGGGGTATGAACCCGCCACGCTGATCACAGAGCCGGGCACCTTCAGCCGACGCGGGGGCATCCTCGACATCTACCCGATTGCCCACGATCAGCCCGTGCGCATCGAATTTTTCGACGACGAGATTGAGACCCTACGCGCCTTCTCGCCCGACACACAACGTTCGACGGGCAAAATCGAGCGCGCCGTGATCACCCCCGCGCGCGAGGCGTTGCCCCAAGATGCCCCCTTGCTGGCGACCACACTCAGCAAATGGTTTGCCGGTTTGCCCCTGCAAAGCGCCGATGTGATCAGCCCCAAAGGGGATGAGGTGCTGCTCAGTTCGGGCGCAGGGTTCGCCTATCTGGAACATTATTTGCCGTATCTCTATCGGAATCCGGTCAGTCTGCTGGATTACGCCCCCGATGACGCCTTGATCGTCATTGAAGATGGCGCGGAACTGCGCAGCACGATAGACGAGATCGACGAAGCAGCTACCCGTTCGCGGGCGGAAAAAATTCACGCAGGTATCCTTGCCGAAGATCATCCCATGCCCTATCTGACCTGGGCACAGATCGAAAACTCGTTGCAGGGGCGTCCTGTGACCTACCTTAGCGAGCATGGGGCGGACGATAGCGACGCCGCCGATGCCCCGACAGATGTCGGTGCCCTACGCGGCATGATGTCGCCCGGCATTCGCTTTGGGGGGCAGCTCAAAACCTTCTTTCCTCACATCCGCACCTTGCGCGATAGTGGCGATGCCGTTGTTGTACTGACCAACCAAGCCGAGCGTCTCAGCGAAATTTGGTATGAGCAAGAACACGAATTTTTGAGCAAGACCGAGGCGATCACGACGCCCCCTGCCAAACGCACATTGGCATTTGTCGAAGGCTTGATCGGCGAAGGCTGGCGCTTGCGCACGGGCGATGGCGAAGTGCATATCTTCACCGATACCGAAATTTTTGGCTGGAGCCGCCCCGAACCCCGCCGCCGCAAAACTACGAAGAAAGCCCGCGCCCCCGAAATGGCATATGCGGACCTGCGCGAAGGTGATCATGTCGTGCATATCGATTATGGCGTCGGGCGCTTCGCCGGGATGCGCAAACGCACCATTGAGGGCACCCAGCGCGAATACTTGATCATCGAATACGCCGGCACAGATACCTTGTTTGTGCCCATCCATCAGGCGGATCGGCTTACGCGCTATGTCGGTCCCGATGACAAACCACCCAGCCTCAACAAACTCGGTCAAGCCGATTGGTCGCGCATCCGAGGCAAAGCGAAAAAAGCTGTCGAGGACGAAGCGAAGGGCTTACTCGAAATTTATGCCCGTCGTGCCGCTGCCCCCGGCTATGCCTTCAGCCCCGATACCCCATGGCAGCATGAGCTAGAAGCCTCTTTTCCGTTTGTCGAAACCGAGGATCAACTTAAAGCCGTGCGCGATGTCAAAAACGATATGGAAGAACCCCACCCGATGGATCGCCTGATCTGCGGGGATGTCGGTTATGGCAAAACCGAAGTGGCATTGCGGGCAGCGTTCAAAGCCGTCAATGATGGCAAACAAGTCGCCATCTTGGTGCCTACGACGATTTTGGCACAACAGCATTTTCAAACCTTTAGCCGCCGCCTTGCCGCATTCCCCATCCGCGTGGATGTGATCTCACGTTTCCGCAATAAAGAAGAACAAAGCCGTATCATCACCGAACTAGCGGGGGGTAATATCGACATTATCGTCGGCACCCATCGCTTGATCTCGGATGATGTGATCATCCCCAACTTAGGCTTGATCATCATTGATGAGGAGCAGCGTTTCGGCGTCAAGCACAAAGATCATTTCAAGAAGTTACGCGCCGCCGTCGATATGCTCACACTGACGGCGACGCCCATCCCCCGCACCATGTATATGGGGCTGACGGGCGTCCGCGACATCAGCATGATCCAAACCGCGCCCGAAGACCGCCTGCCGGTGATTACCCACATTGGTGCCTTCGATGACCGCTTGGTACGACAGGCGATCTTGCGCGAAATGGAACGCGGCGGGCAGGTGTTCGTCGTCCACAATCGGGTGCAAACCATCGATAGCGTCAAAGAAAAGCTCGAACAAATCGTGCCCGAAGCGCGCATCATCACCGCGCATGGGCAAATGGACGAACGTCTCTTGGAGTCCGTCATGACGCGCTTTGGCAGTGGCGAATATGATGTCATGCTGGCGACGGCGATCATCGAAAGTGGCTTGGATATCCCCAACGCCAATACGCTGATCGTGGATCGCGCCGATTGGTTCGGCTTGGCGCAGATGTATCAACTGCGCGGGCGCGTCGGACGTAGCCCACAACAAGCGTTTGCCTATTTCTTCCACCCAGCACACAACCGCCTCACCCAAGAAGCGCAATCCCGCCTCGAAACCCTGTCCGAATATACGGACTTAGGCAGTGGCGTGCAGATTGCCATGCGGGATCTAGAGCTACGCGGGGCGGGCGACATCCTCAGCACTCGGCAATCGGGGCATGTGGCGGCGGTCGGGTTACATCTTTACACCCAAATGTTGGCGGATGCCGTGCGCAAGCTGAAAGCCGAAACCAACATGCCCATCGCACCCAATGCCGTCAATGACGCGGTGCCGTCTATCAGCGAGATCAGCATCATGATCGACTTGCCGCTGACCGCCTATCTGCCCGCCGAATTCATCCCCGACATGGCACAGCGGCTCCATATTTATCGGCGTATTGGGGCGCTTCGTGCGACCGAACAAATCGATTCCATGCACGCCGAGCTGATCGACCGGTTTGGCGCACTGCCCACCCCGGTCGAAGGCTTGCTTTATCAAATCTATGCCAAGCTCTTGGCGCAAGGCGCAGGGGCGACCGCGCTGCTCCACCGCGACGGCATGATCGAGATCAAACTGCCATATCTGGTCGAGATTCGGCGCGAACGGCTGCAAACCGATCTCGGTCCCGATACCAAAGTCACGCGGACGGCGGTCGAACTGACGATGGGCGATCAGTGGCGTGACCGCCTCGCCTTCGTCTTAAAGTTTTTGGCGCGGCGCGTGCCCGTCGCCGTCACGTTATCGTCGTAGACGGTACGTCCTTCACAACATCTTGCAATGCCGCTTGGGTAGCGTGCTGCAACTGTGCCAGCGTTATCGGAAAAATGGCATTGTGTGCGCCACCAGCGGCATACAATAGTTCCCACCGCGCCAGCGAACGATCCATGATGCGGTGGATATCGGGTGAACGGTGCCCAAACGGGGGCACACTTCCCGCCGGATAGCCAAAAATGGCCATCAATTGGTCGGGGCTGGCGGATTTTACCTGTTTGCGCCCGACTTGATACAGATCGGCGATTTTGCGATCATCGACTTTCTGATCGCCACTGGTCAGCACCACAATGGGCTGCCCACCCACCATGAAACAGATGCTTTTGACGATTTGCCCCAATTGGCACCCAATTTGATCTGCCGCTTGCTGGCTGGTGGCGGTCGTCGCCTCAAAAAAATGAATCTGGATCTCAAAAGCTAAGCGGTCAAGTTCCGCCTGAACATCCGCAGGGGTCAATGCTTCCATAATGACATCTCGCTACCATGCGATGAAGCGCGACAAAGTATAGGGATAACAACGCGCTTCGGGCGGTTGCCACGAAGCGCGTTGATCTGCACTTGCTCGATTGACGCTCTGGATAGATTGCTTAAAACCTATCCCAAATCAACATCAATCGTAAAGATTTTTCCCAAAACTAGCCCGCGTTAGCGCCATTATTGCGTCTGCCGCGTGTGGGCACCGGTTCGGGTTCCGGTTCACTATAATCAGGTTCAAGGGTTTGCAGCTCACCCACAACCGATTGGAACTTATCCCACGAGCCATCGTCAAACATTTGACGAATGCGCACATCAAGCTCGCGCGAGCTTTTCACGACTTCGGCGCGCATCTCAGCCGCACGGCTGGTCAAGAAAATGCGAACAGCACGGCGATCCGAAGGATCGGGGCGGCGTTCGATAAACCCTTTTTGTTGCAGCTTGTCTAAATTGGGGGTGAAAGAGGTTGCCGCCCGCCCCACTGCACGGGCAAGTTCTGAGGCATGTTGACCGTCACGTTCAAATAGTGCGCGCAAGATATACCACTCGATGATGGTCAAACCGAGGGGTTGGGCAACGCGACCGAACAACTGGTCCATGTTCCGCAAGGCAATATCAAGATTACACCAAACAGAACCATTAAAGCGGAGTTGATTTTGAGCCATTTTCTTCACTTCTGATTGTAACTTACGAATACCGAACAGAAAAAGATTATACCACAGTTTAATTATCTTTTATAGATAATTCTCATCCGATCATTATACGGATATCTAATGTTCCCAACCGAACCTGATTTTCAGCGGATAACCGATAAGGTTTATCGGGTTGCAGGGTCTTGCCATTCAATGCCGAACCGTTGATCGATCCCAAGTCCATGAGGTGCGGTACACCCTCCATGGTGAGGATAACAGCGTGACGCCGAGAAATTCCTTTCTCCCGCCCGCCACAATCGCCTAAATCAAGATCAGGGTAATAATTGACGGCTTCATCCAGCCGACCGATGACGACACCGCTAGCGATATCGATATCATAAATCTCTTGAAACTCACAACTGGAAATTTCAACCATGCAACGCATCGAATAATCCTAAAGTCACAAAAAATTCTCTATAAAACCATGATGTTTATCATAGAGGTTTTTTTTAGAACACAGAACTAATCATTGATAAAAGTTTATTAAATCAGAAATCGCCATATAGTCAATGTGAAAATTATCCCAATTGCCGAGCAATATCAATCTTTGGGCAGTTTGGGGGTCATACAAACCAATTCGTAACTCAGCACCGCCTGAAATTGCGGGCAAATGATAGGTATCGACCACGATCTCATCCGGCAACCAGAGTGAGTGCGGATAACGATCATTCATCGGGAAAGCATCCCGCTGTGCCAAGATCGCGCCATTGGCATCCACCAAATGCACAAAGACCTTAAAATCGCGTTCTATAGGGCGTTCTGCCCGCCAAACCAGTTCTAGCGCCCACTCCTCAGCCTCGCGCCTTAAAGTATAGCCCACCAAGGCAATCGAGTCGCCAAATACGGCAGGTACCGTCTGCGCTATGGGCGGCGGTACGAACAAACGCGGGATCGCCGCAATCGTCACCGTGCCCAGCGCGATCTCCATCGTGTCCGTCTGCGCGATGAGTTGATAGTCGCCCGCCGCGACCTCAATCGGGATACGCCAACGCGCCCGTTCTGCCAAGACTTCGCCCGCTTGCCATGCGGACGGCGGATAGGCGGCTATCGGCGTCCCTTGCCATAAGACCGTATCGCCCGCCGATCCCACTGGGGCGACCGGGCGCAGCGATATCGCCAGCGCAAAATCTGCCGCCAGCGCCACCTCTGCCCGCCAGTACAATGTCATCGGCAGCAGATCGCCCGGGCGTAAGGGCGATGGCGGCGAGTCACTCCCTAAGAACGTTACCGAGGGCGCGGCAGTTGCCATCCAGCGATTTTCTATCGCCAATACCGACTCGTCCACCCCATCCCCACTGGTGACGGTCAGCGTCCCTACGTCCGCCCAAATACCCGACGACGTGCCATCAGCGTTCATATACGAGGCGTAGCGATCTGTCGCCCGCGCCACCCACGCTATGCGCAAACGATACGCCCCCGGCGGCATAGCGGGGGGCAATGCCACCCGCAAGGCTTGAAACAACGTCTCCCCGGTGCGCCAACGGTCGGTCTCGGTCATATAAGCATCCCCGCGAAAATAGACCGTTCCCTGCGCATCTTCGACCTGTAACAACGGCGTGAAGTCGCCGACATCGGGCGGAGCGAGAACGCGCCAGCGCGTCGTGATCCACCCTTCCCCGCCCGAAGGCACGCTTAGCCCTTCGGCTTCCGCCCCTTCGGAACGCAAATAAGGATTGCGCGGTGATAACGTATCGGGCAGATCATTGCGCGCGTTGTTGCCCGTGATGCGATACGCCTCAAACAAGGGCGGCATCGTGTCGGCATCGCTGAAGACATAAGGCACGCTGTCGGCACCGAGGCTCACCTTTTCGAGGGAGCGCGTCAAAAGTGCCGGCGCAAAAGTGATGGGCACGCGCGCCGGGAGGATAAACCAAGCTGTCTGACCACTAGGCGGCAAGAAAAAACTATCCGTCCCTGTCCAACGCACATTAGGCAAGTTCTCGATCAACACCGTCGGATGCCCTTTGTCGCGGGCGGCGAAATAAATCGTCTCCCCCGGTTGCACATGGTCAGATGCCCACCGCGCCGCTTCACCCAGTTGCGCATCCGACTCAAAATAGAGCGCGCTGCCCCCGTCGACGATCCACTGGCGATATCCCTCGGCTGCCACCGCTGCCGCCACCAATGGAGCCACCACCACCGCCGCGCGCAGCAGGGAACGCAAGACCGTCAGCGGCAAGATGCGCCCGACCGCATGGTAAAGCGCCTCGCCCCCCAACGCCACCAATACGAAGATCAAGGGCACCATCCCCAACGAGCGCATGTGGCTAGGTGGCAACCCACCGACGCTGATCACGCTGGGGATAATCATCAGTGGCGACAGGAGTGCCAACACATACCCCATGCGCAAGGTGGGCGAGCTACTGCGTCGAAAGAGGGCGAGGGCGCAGGCGACAACCCCGATCAGCAACAGCGCCCCCTCTGGCAAGCTGAAATATGGGCGTCCGGCGAGGTTATACCGAAAATAGGGATCGCCTTGCAGGAAGAACATGCGCGCGTGCAGGCTTAGGCTCTCCGCAAGCGTGATCGATTGTTCCGGTTGTGTGACCTCGCCAAGCCGTCCGAAAAACACATCGGGGCGCACAAAAGCGTAGGCGACCATGGGCGCAGCGGTGATCGTCAGCGCCCCCCCAAAGATCAACGCACGCGCCAACAAGGGACGCCCAAAGCGCGCGGTGATCACCAGCACCAGCAAGCCGATCCCCACCCACAGCGGAAACAAACGCGAAGCATTATAGGTATAAAGCGCTCCCCCGGCAAAAAAGCCCCCGGCAATCAGCCACAGCCCCGCCCGCTTCGGCATCGTCATGCCGCGAAACAGAAAAAGCAAACTGAGCGCTTGCATCATCGGCAGGGTGACGGCACGAAACGCCTGCCGCCCAAGCCATAATTGCGGAAACGACGCCAACATCAGCACCCCAACGGCAATGCCTATCGACAGCCCGCGCGCGCCCGGAAACATCGCCCGCCCCAAGCCGATAGCCGCCGCCAGCGTGATCATGCTGGCGAAAACGCTGGTCAGATGAATGCTGAACATGCTATCTTGCACCGTCACGATCAGCGGCGTCATCAGATAGTGATACAACACTTCGCGCCCTTGATACGCCTCCACCATTGGGAAGAAGCGCGCCCCGCCAAAGGCGATACTGCGGACGATCAGCAAATTGACCGCCTCGTCATAATGCGGTCCCGCCGGATAGGTGGTCATGCTGACAATGCGCAGTCCCGCCGCCAGCAGCAGAATCAGGACTGCCATCAGCAAATACGGGGTGCGACGCATGGAATTCTTGTTCACCAGCTTGCGGGTTGTCACTATTTTCTCATCATAGGAATGCGAAGGATTGTGCGTCCACCTAGTTCATAAATTATAGCCTACACGCGCCCCACCGGATAATCAACCCTAACCCCTAATCCCTTATCCCCCAACCCTTAACACCCGCCCTTTCCCCTTTGCGAACCATGCCCTGATGGGTCATAATTCAGCAGATAACTGCATCGTTTTGGGGTTATTGCATCTTTCGTTTGAAATCCACTGTTTTTATGTGTGTTTTCGCGTCCATGAAGGAGGACTTCGTTGGATCTATTTGAATATCAGGGCAAACAATACTTTGCCCGTTATGACATCCCGGTTCCCACCGGTGATACGGCGACTACGGTCGATCAAGCGGTTGCGCTGGCGGACAAAATTGGTTATCCAGTCGTGATCAAGGCGCAGGTGCAAGTGGGCGGGCGCGGCAAAGCTGGCGGCATCAAGCTTGCCAGCAATGCCGAAGAAGCGCGTGTCCATGCCACCAACATCTTGGGTATGGACATCAAGGGGCATATTGTTCGCCTCGTGTGGATCGAAAGCGCATCCGACATTGAAGAAGAATATTATGTCTCGTTCACGCTCGACCGCAGCAAAAAACAATTTCTGGGCATGTTGTCGGCAGAAGGCGGCGTCGAAATTGAAACCGTCGCCGAAACCAACCCCGACGCGATTGCCTTCCTCGACATCAATCCCGTCGATGGGCTGACCGCCGAAGCCGCCCGCGCATGGGTGGAACGCGCCAACCTTAACCCCATAGCCGTCGATCAGACCGTCGCGTTGGTACAAAAACTATACAACGCCTTCAACGCGGGCGATGCCGATCTTGTGGAAGTGAATCCGTTGATCCTCTCGAAAGATGGGCGCGTCTACGCTTTGGACGCCAAAGTCAGCTTGGACGACAGTGCCGCCGCGCGTCATCCCGAATGGGAAGCCTTCCGCAGTGTGAGCGTGGAAGCGGGCGACGACCGTGAAATACTGGCGAGGGAAAAAGGCTTGCAATACATCGGTTTGAGCGGCAGCGTCGGCATTATCGCCAACGGTGCGGGCTTGGCGATGAGTACACTCGACACCGTTCAGCAAGTGGGCGGCAGCGCCGCGAACTTCCTCGATATCGGCGGCGGTGCCAATGCCGAAGTCGTCACCAACGCCTTGACCGTCATTAACACCGACGAAAATGTCAAAGCCATCTTGATCAATATCTTCGGTGGCATCACGCGCGGCGATGAAGTCGCGCGCGGTATCGTGCAAGCCGTTCAAAATGTCAATTTGCGCGCCCCCCTGATCATCCGTATCGACGGCACCAATGCCGTTGAAGGGCGCGCCATCCTCAAACAACACGAATCAGATCGTGTCATCAACGAAGAAACCATGCTTTCGGCTGCCCGTCGTGCGGTCGCTATTGCGGAGGGAAAGTAAGCTATGGCGATTTTTGCTGACGAAAATACCAAAGTCATCGTTCAAGGCTTGACCGGCTCGCAAGGCAAGTTTTACGGGCTGCGTAATAAGGCATACGGTACCCAAGTGGTCGCGGGCACCAACCCCAAGAAGGCGGGCACGGATGTCGAAGGCATCCCCATTTTCGCCACTGTCGGGGATGCTGTGCAGGCAACGGGTGCCAACACCTCGTTCATCATCGTGCCGGCTTCGGTCGCGGCGGACGCCATCCTTGAGGCGGCGGAAGGCGGCGTGCCCTTCATCGTGTGCGTCACCGAACACATCCCGATGCACGATCAAGCGCGCGTCTACAATATCCTGAAGCGCAATTTCCCCAATACCCGTCTGTTGGGTCCCAACTGTGCGGGCATCCTCAGCCCCGGCAAGTGCAACATCGGCTTCAACCCAGCCGAAGTTTCGCTGGTCGGCAATGTCGGTATCGTCAGTCGCTCCGGCACGCTGGCGTATCAATCGACCTATGAACTGACACAAAAAGGCATCGGGCAATCGACCATCGTCGGCATTGGCGGCGATCCGGTGCCCGGCACCAGCTTCATCGACTGCTTAGCAGCGTTTGAAGCCGACCCCGACACGCACGGCGTGATCATGATCGGCGAGATCGGCGGCACGGCAGAAGAAGAAGCGGCGGATTACATCAAGACGCATATGACCAAGCCAGTCGTCGCCTATATCGCCGGTGTGACGGCTCCCCCCGGTCGCAAGATGGGGCACGCCGGGGCGATCACCTCTGGCAACAAGGGCACCGCCGCCGGCAAGATGAAGGCGCTCAGCGAAGCGGGGGCGCTCGTCGCCCAAAACCCGACGCAGTTGGGTGATTTGATGGAACAAGCGTTGGCGAACGTGAAATAACGCTCACACTATCGGGGACGCGCCATGGTGCGTCCCTTATTCAAACAGCCCCGGATCGATCCGCACAAAGATCGCATCCCCGACCGCTGTCAACACGTCGCCCGTGCTCAATTCGCACAGCACGCGCGTCTTACGCCCCACTTCGCCCTCTACCCATGCCTTGAGGTGCAACACGCCATCCATGGGCGTCGGCTTGAGATACTTCACCGTCAGCGATCCCGTCACCGAGGCGATCAATGGCAACGTGCCCGGCGCGCGTCCATCCGCCCGATAGCCGAACGCCATCGCCGTCCAGTTGGAATGACAATCGATCAGCGAGGCGATGGTGCCGCCATAGAGCGCGTTCTTAAAACCCGACGAATATTTCGCGTCGGGCTGATACTGCGCAATCACGAACTGCCCGTCGTCTGACCAAAAACTCTTGATATGCAGCCCATCTTCATTCGCCGAGCCGCACCCAAAACATTTGCCGCCGGGCAAACAGATATCTTGCAATGCCTGTTCCATAAAAATTCTCTTTCATAAAACCCCACGCCTCACCGATTACGACTTGCCCATACGCCGCGCAAGACGCGCCTTAAATCGCTCGCCCGGCTCCCACAAAGCGGCATCCTCATGTTCAGCGGGGGCAAAACTGAGCAAGACCAGCTCACGCGCATCTTCTAAATAATATACCAGATACTCCTGCTCAGGCATGATGATGCCGCGCGGTGCCAAGCGGCGTGAAAAGCGCAGCACCTCGTTGTCACCCGCGCGAAATTCGATGGATTTCCAAAATCGCCACACGGGCTGATGACTCTCGCCAGCGGTCAAACGCGCAAAGCGCACAGGCAAGCGCGCATAACGGATCGCCCGCAGCAAAAGCGGCAACACGACGACAAAAAACAAAATAGCAGTCCACAACCATAACGACCGGAACATACTCCAAAAAATACCCGGACCGAACACTAGCACGCTCGGCACTGCCAGTATGAGCAGCAACAACGCCGACTCGGTCGTCAAGTCAAGCCACTGTGCGGGCAAGAGTTTCCCTTGCGCATTCGCGTACAGGCGTTTGCGCATTTCGGGCGAGACGGTACTGCGTTTTGGTTTTTCCATTGCTGCTATCCTTTTTACCTTTTTACGAGGGGTTGCCGATGGCTTCGTTGTCGAGCGCGCTCTGGGCAGCACGGCGATTGATCAACGCGGGTAGCTCTAGCACTACAATGCCAGCGACGATCACCAAACCGCCTAACCACTGATTGCCGGTCATCACTTCCCCCAAGATGATCATCGCGAGGATGGACGCCAACAGCGGTTCGACCGAACCGAGGATGCCCGCTTGTGCTGCGCCCAAAAGCTGAATCCCGCGATTGATCATAAATACGGGTATGACCGTGCCCACCACCGCAAACGTCGTGATCACCGCCCAAGACAAGGCATTCGGCGGCAGTTGCACACCCACTACCAGCACCACAAGAATCATCACGCCCAGCGTCACGG
Organism: Aggregatilineales bacterium; assembly: GCA_038248285.1. Lineage (GTDB taxonomy): Bacteria > Chloroflexota > Anaerolineae > Aggregatilineales > Phototrophicaceae > Flexifilum. The sequence goes on along the minus strand of JBBRTY010000011.1, from coordinate 29,203 downwards.
TCAGAATCGTGGCGCTGGCGGTGATCATGTCGGTCGTACCGCGCAAGGCGCGGCTGCTGATCACATAATAGATGGCGACCGCCAGCGCATTCACAAACGCGATCAAGACGCCCGGCAAGTTGTCGCCTTGTAAGCCTTGACTAAAATCCGGGGCGGTCAAGACGACACCCACTAAGGTGAGCGCCAATGCCAGCCATGCCACACGCGGTAAGGGTTGCCCCAATACCGCCTCGATGATCGCCGTCATCATCGGGTAAGTATAAAACAACACAATATAAGTTGCCGAAGGAAGGCGTTCTAAGCCGAAAAAGCCCGTCAACGCCGCAATCGCCAGCATCACCCCCAACGCCAAGATTGGGATCAATGGCAAACGGCGCGGGTCGGGCGGACGCTGCGTGCGCGCCGAGACCGATAATTTTATGCCCCAAAAAATTGTGACCGCGATCACAAAACGCATAAACCCAATATCGAGCGGTCTCATGCCCTGCTCTAACAGGGTTTTCGTGAAGACCGGAAAAAACGCATACCCCATGACTGCTGCCACCATATAGAGGATGCCCATGCGTTGCGTGCGACTCATACGATTGACCACCAGAACTAAAACAGGGGCGCAGTTGCGCCCCCATCGCTTGCAAAAAAGGTATGGCAATGCCGCGTTTAGGGAACCAGCGCCGCCACCAGCGTGATCCGGTCGCTCAGCGTTGTCACCAACACGGGGATGATGCCCAACAGCACCGTGCCCGCAAACGAGATGTAGATCGCCCAATTCACATAAGGCGTCGCGCCTTCGGCAGGGTCGCCCGCGCCTTCGCCAAAAAACATGTTGACGACGATGCGGATGTAATAATAGGCGCTGACCACACTGGTCAACACGCCGATCACCGCCAAGGGCACCAAATCGGCGCTTAGCGTCGATTGGAACACCAACCATTTGCCGATGAAGCCCGACGTGAGCGGGATGCCCGTCAAGCTGAGCATGAACACCGTCATCATGATCGCCAGTGCCGGACGAGTGCGGAATAAACCGTTAAAGGTGCTGATGTCCGTGCCCGTGCCGTCATTCTTTTCGAGCGTCATGGCGATAGCGAACGCGCCCAAATTAGTGAAGGTGTACGAGAGCAAATAGACCAGTGCCGCGCGCACCGCTTGATCGCCAACGCCGGGGGTGCCCGCCGCCGCGACCGCCATCATGATGTAACCGGCGTGCGCGATGGACGAATACGCCAACATACGCTTGATATTGGTCTGCGAAATCGCCACCAAGTTACCGAGGATCAGCGTCGCCGCTGCCAGCAACCACACAATCGTCTGCCACGACGCGCTGGTTTGTTCGCCCACCATCAACAGGGGAAGCCCGACGATCAGGATGCGCAGCAATGCCGCAAACCCGCCCGCCTTCGCGCCGACGCTCATGAATGCCGTCACCGGCGTGGGTGCGCCTTCATACACATCCGGCGTCCACGCATGGAACGGCACCACCGCCACCTTGAACCCTAAGCCGACCAACATCATGCCCGCGCCCAGCAACAACAAGAAGGGGGATGGACCCGTGACCGCGCCCAACAGACCGAGCGCAGCAGAAATTTCTTGCAGATTGGTTGTGCCCGTCGCGCCGTAAATCAATGCCGCGCCGAAGACGAAGAACGCGCTGGAGAACGACCCCAGAATGAAATACTTCATACCGCTTTCTTCGGACTTCAAATCCGGCGCGCGGAAGGCTGCCAGCACATACAGCGGGATGCTGAGCAGTTCTAGCGCCACGAACACAATCGTCAAATCGTTGGCAGACGCCATGAACATCATGCCGACTGTCGTCAGCAGCATCAACGGGTAGAACTCCCCCCGTTCAATATCGGTACGCTTGAGGTAATCAACGCTCAGCAAAATACCAATCGCCGCCCCCACCAAGATAATGATGTTCATGAAAGCACCGAACGAGTCGGCGACGAACATCCCCAAAAAGGCGGTGCCACTGCTGTTGAAAGTCAGCAGATTAACCACGAAAGCGAAGCCAATGCCGCCAATCGCCAACCATGCCGTCACCGACTTGCGATTCTTCGGGATGAACAAATCGATCACCAACAACAACGTCGCCCACGCCGCCAGACTGATGCCCGGCAGTGCGAGTTGTAAATAGAGTGAACTTACACTTGGAACCTCGAACATCAGCATGGCTCCATTATGGGGACGCCTGAGCGACCGTCGTATCGACAAACTGACCGATATGGGCAACTAACGAGCCAACGCTGGCGTTCATTGTGTCAAAGAAGGGCGCGGGCTGCAAACCGATCAAGAAGATGGCGATCAAAATCGGGATGATCACGGCGATCTCGTTCCACTTCATCGGTTCGAGATGCTTGTTTTCTTCCTTATCCAGTTCGCCCATATACACGCGCTGGAACATATACAAGCTGTAGACCGCCGCTAAAATCACGCCGACAGTGGCAAACATGGCATAGAAGAAGCCCAATGAATTGCTGCCAAAGGTGCCCAACAAAATCATGAATTCGCCGACAAAGCCATTCAAACCCGGCAAGCCCATGCTGCTGAGCGTGACCACCAAGCTGATGCCGCCGAAGAACGGCAGTGCCTTCCAGATGCCGCCATACGCGGCGATATCTTTGGTGTGGCGTCGTTCGTAAAGCATACCCACCAGCAAGAATAAGCCGCCGGTGCTGATGCCGTGATTGACCATTTGCAGGATGCTGCCTTCAATCCCTTGCGAGTTGAGCGCGAAAATCCCCAAAACGACGAAACCCAAGTGGCTGACCGACGAATAAGCGACCAGTTTCTTGATATCCGTCTGGGCATAACTGACCCACGCGCCATAGATGATGCCGATCACCGCCAGCACGCCCACAACGGGTGCCCACGCAATCGACGCCTCTGGGAACAGCGGCAAGCAGAACCGCACCAAGCCATAGGTACCCAGTTTAAGCATGACGCCCGCCAGAATGACCGAACCAGCGGTTGGCGCTTGAACGTGCGCGTCCGGCAGCCAGCTATGCAGGGGCCAAATCGGGACTTTGATAGCGAAGGCGATGAAGAACCCTAAGAAGAGGAATGATTGCGTGCTGAAGATGCCATCCAGCGGGAAGCTGATCGCTCCGCTTTGAATACCCGCGATGATCTCTGGTACAGCGAACGTACCCGCTTGCAAGCCGACGTACAAAATGGCGAGCAGCATCAAGATCGAACCTGCCATCGTATACAAGAAGAACTTGACAGCGGCATAAATACGCCGTTCCGCGCCCCAGATACCGATCAAGAAATACATCGGGACGAGGGTCACTTCCCAGAAGATGTAGAAGATGACGAGGTCTTGCGCCATGAACACGCCCAACATCGCCCATTCCAGCAAGAGCATAAACATGAAGTACAGTTTAATGCGCCCGCGTTCGTGGAAGATGTGGCTGTTGAACGATGACAAGATGCCAATTGGCATGATGAAGGTGGTCAAGATGATGAGCAGCAAGCTGAGACCATCAATGCCAACATAGTAATTGATGCCATAGGACGGTAGGAAGCCCCACTGCTGAACGAACTGTAAGCCGGGATTATTGAAATCAAACCCGATCCACAACAGCAATGATGCGACAAACGTCACCAAGCTTGTACCCAACGCCGTCCATTTGATGGCGGCTTCTTGCTCTTCACGCATGAAAAGCAGAATGCTGAAGCCCACCATCGGCAGGAAGAGGACGAGAGTAAGCAACGAAAAGCCGGTGTTTTCCATGTTTCAATACGCTCCCGTTTAGCCGTTCGTGTTGATCAACGGCAGCAGCAACACGATGATCACAACCACCACCCCAAGCAGCAAGGTAATGGCATAAACCCGTACATAACCCGTTTGTAAAGTCCGCAGACGCCCGCTGAACCACTTGGCGACCGCCCCCACCCCATTGACCACGCCATCAATGATACCGATATCGACTGGCTTGCTCAACAAACCTGCAATCGCATTAAAGCCCTTGCCGATCACACGATCGTGGAAATAATCATGCCAGAAATCCCAGTCGAGCGTATTGGCGAGGAACCGCGACAACACGTTGAAAGGATTTTCGATAAAGCGATAGTAGGTCTCGTCCCAATACATACGCGCATTGGCAAGCTTCCAAATTGCGGCGGTTTCGGGGCGCAACGCCAAAGGATCGCGCCGATCCGCTGTGACCGCTTTGCCTTGACCATAGATGTTGCTCGCCAAGAAAATCGCCCCCAACGCCAAGCTGAGCGCCCCTAAGGCGATCAAGGGTTGGAAGTCGGCAGCGTGCGCGTGGACGACGCTATACTCCAACCAATCCGTGAAGCGATGTGCGCCAAAAATGCCGTCCAAGCCGAGGACGTTGGCGGGGGTGTTGATGAAGCCGATGAAAACACTGAAGAAGCCCAACACCATCAAGGGGATGGTCATCAGCAGCGAGCTTTCCGAAGCATGTTCTGCCGCTTCGGTGCGCGGCTTGCCGTGAAACACCATGATGATCTGACGCCACATGTAAAAAGCGGTAAAGCCCGCCGCCAGCAGCAAACCACCGAGCGCAAGGAAGCCGGCGAGGTTGTTTTCAAGCACGCCCACCAACCACGCATCCGCCAAAATTTCGTCTTTCGACCAGAAACCAGCGAACGGGATGATCCCCGCCAGCGCCAACGTCCCGATCACATAAGTGATGTAGGTAATCGGCATCTTGCTGCGTAAACCGCCCATGTTGCGCATATCTTGGGGGTCAAATTCTTCGGCGTGATGCACGACCACCGCTGTACTATGCGCGTCGCCATGATCCGCATCATGAGGGTTATCGTGATGCGCGTCATGCCCATGGGCAACATGATGATGCCCATGTTCCATGCCGTGAATGACTGAACCACTGCCCAAGAACAACAGCGCCTTAAAGAAGGCGTGCGTCACCAGATGAAAGACTGCTGCGCCATAGGCACCCACACCCACCGCCGCCACCATAAACCCTAATTGGCTGACCGTGCTATAGGCGAGAACGCGCTTGATATCCCACTGACCAACGGCGATCAAACTGGCGACCACTGCCGTCCCCGTGCCGACCAGCGCGACCACAAGCGAGGTCACGTCCGCCTCATAGAAGAAGACGTTGCTGCGCACCATCATATACACGCCTGCCGTGACCATCGTGGCGGCATGGATGAGGGCACTTACGGGTGTCGGACCCGCCATCGCGTCTGGCAACCAAATGAACAACGGAATCTGCGCCGATTTACCCGCCGCCCCCAACAACATGAACGCGGTGATGAGCGCCAAAACCGTCACAATCGGCAGTTCAAAGGGTCCTAAATCGACCACGCGCTCTTCGGCGACGAAGCGTTCGGCTTGCCCAAAAATACCCAGTTGTTCGGTGGCGATATGTTCGTTATCGGTGTAGACAAGCTCTTGACTTGAGGCGGTTTCGACGACAACACTTTCACCTTCGGCGACGGCAGCGGTTTCGCTATGATCCCCCTCAGCAACGACAGCTTCGCCTTCGCTGTGTTCGCCAGCAACCGCGCCTTCAGCGCTATGTTCTGTCGCTTCACCATACCCACCGACGACAGCCAGTTCGCCCGGACGATAAAAGTCCAGCGTGCCGAACGTCCAGAAGACCAAGAAGATCGCCATCAAAATACCGAAGTCACCGATACGGTTGACGATGAATGCTTTGCGTGCCGCGTTGCTGTTGCGCCAACCAACGCCATTTTTCTTGTCCCACCAAAAGCCGATGAGCAAGAAGGAACACAAGCCCACACCTTCCCAACCGACAAACATCATCAGCAGGTTATTGCCAGTGACCAACGTCAACATGAAGGCGAGGAACATATTTAAATAAGCAAAGAAACGTGGGAACCGTTCGTCCCCGTGCATATAGCCAATGGCATACATGTGAATCAGTGAACCCACCCCAGTGATGACCAACATCATCGTCACGCTGAGGGTATCCACCCGCATTTGCCACGGGATAACCACATTGGCGGACGGAATGCGAATCCAGCCATCTAGCAAGGGCGGATTAACGACGACCGCTTCATAACCACTGCTGCCGAGATACGCGAACAAAAGCAACGCGACCACGAACGCCAATGATGAAGCGCCAGTGCTAACCATCGCCGCTCCCCGTTCACCGAGGCGCGCTCCCCAGAAGAAATTGATAAACGCGCCGATTGCGGGGATCAGGATGATAAGCGATACAAGCTGTGGGTAATTTTCCATACAGACCCCTAACGGTGCGGACTGAAACCAGTCACACAGTGGCAACTGGCTTTCATCTGCGCAATGAACACGATGACCACGTCGTCGTTAGCCTTCCATCTGATGTAGTTCGTCAATGTTGATGCTGTTCTTGCTGCGAAAGATCGCCACAATCAGCGCCAACCCGACAGCCACTTCAGCCGCCGCCACCGTGATGATGAAGAAGACAAACAAGTGTCCGCTCTCATGTCCCCAATGACGTGCAAATGCTGCCAGCGCGAGGTTCGTCGCGTTCAGCATCAATTCGACAGACATAAACACCAAAATGGCGTTCCGACGGAGCATGACACCCATCGTCCCCAGCACGAACAGCACGAGGGCAAGTGTAATATAAGCTTCAGTTTGAACCATGACGCGATCCTTTCGTTATGACCCGACCGCTTCCGGCTTGTCAGTAGGTACCGGTTGCACTTCCGCACTGCTCGTCACATCATGCCCAACTTGGGAGGCAATGACATTAACCAACGGGCGGCTAACGCGCCGACGCACACCCAACCGTTGCGGGATCGGCACGACTTCGCGGTGAGTCAACACAATTGCCCCCACCATCGCCGCCAGCAATAACAGCGCCAGCAGTTGGAACGGCAGCACATAGTCGGTGAAGAGCAAATAACCGATGGCTTGCGGACCGCCAAAACTGGGGCGGGCAGCAGTCAACAACTGGATCGCCGCCGGACGCACAATGCCTGTTGCCGAACCATCGGCATAGCGCTCGCTCGTCAAGACCACCAAATCCGAATGATTACGCTCGATTTCGTAGTCCGCCAACGGCACAATTGCCTGAGCAGCAGCATCAGCGTTCACGAATTCCCAATTTACCGTCCCCTCACCGACAATGAGCGGCTCAGAAGCCACCCCCAACGCCAAATCGGCAAGAATGAGGGTATTGTCATCTTCGACAAAAGTCGAGCCGGGGTCGATGAGCGAGACCGAGGTCGCGCTCGGATAGGCATTAAAGACCACCACGCGCGCGCTCCGATCCTCACGCACAGTATCGAGGTCTTGCGCCACAAAGCCAAACTGAAGTCCGGCGTCATTGGCATACAAGATCACTGTGCCATAATCACCCGCCGTCAGTGTGACTTCAGTACGGATGGGATCGCCCGACGCCGGGACAGCGATAAATTCCCAGACGCCCGGAACGATTTCAAAGAACTCGGTTTGGTCGCGGTAACTAAATCCACGAAGGATCGTCCCGCCACTAAACTGGATATCAACACTCCCAGTATCCCCGGCGGCGTTCAAAAGCCGCACTTGGGGGTTGGGCAGTTGCACGCTATTGAGGCTGTCGCCGCTTTGTACGAACGACAATCCCACCGCGAACAACAGCGAAAGCGCCAGTGTCAGCGCCAAAGGCGTGAACCAGCGAAAGCGGCGCTCAGGCGTGCCCAGTTCTTTTGTTTCGGCACGTTCCGAGCCAAGCAACATGATCACGAAAATGAACAAGACCATGATCGCGCCGGCGTAGACCGTGATCTGGATCATGGCTAGGAAGGGCGCGTTAAGCAGCAAAAACAGAAAGGCGATACAGACCATTGTCACCACGAGGAACAAGGCACTATGAACCGCATTACTGCTGAGCAGCATGAGTACGGCGGCAACCACCGCTAACGCGCCAGTTACGACGAAAAGTATAAACTCTGTCATTGTCGCTAGATCCCTACTGGGCATTGTCCTCGACATCGCTTGCGCAATATAGCACAAGGAACGTCACAATTCAAACTTTCTGCCCGCTGAAAACTACACAAAATAAAAGCACCCCGACCATTGGTTGAGGTGCTTCCGTCGTCACTGAACTAAGATTAACGCGGATTCTCCATGTTGGGGATCGACTTCGTAAAGACGCCCGGTTCCACTTCTTGCGGAGTCGGCGAACCGCCCTGTGGTACAGGGTCAATCAACATGTCTTTAACGAAAATAGCGTCATCCCGATGGGTGAAGGCGAGACGATGTTCATGTCCAAGCTGAATCGCCTGTGTCGGGCAAGCATCCTCGCAATATCCACAGAAAATGCAGCGCAGCATGTTGATCTCGTAGGTCTTGGCATAACGTTCGCCGGGGCTAAAACGCGCGTCATCGCTATTTTCCGCCGCCTCTACCCAAATAGCATCTGCCGGGCACGCCGCAGCACACAGCGAGCAACCAATACACTTTTCCAACCCATTGTCATACCGACGCAAGTGATGGCGTCCCTTATAGCGTTCCCGGAAGGGGCGCTCTTGCTCTGGATATTGGACGGTGACTTTTTCTTCCAAAATGTGTTTGAAAGTCGTCCCAAAACCCTTTAGAAGATTCATGTTTTAATTCCTACCCTTCGGGTTTCTTTTCTTCTGGTGCCAATTTCGCGAGGTTCTCCAAGACGCTGATCGTGAAGTTGAACAAAGCAAACGGGATGGCGATGAGCGCCCCCACGACTTGCAACGCCGCCCAACCGATGCCACGACGCTCGCCCGTGATGATCGGGTCGTTTTCGAGTGTGGGTTCGCTGCTGGTAAGGTTGCCCTGACCGCGCATCACGAACAGACCCCCGCCGACGACCACGACGAAGAACACCCCCGCCACAATGCCATAGGCGACCGGGCTATCAAAAGCATCGCCGATCATGATCGCCAGTGCCGACCAGAAGACCGCCACGAGTGCCAACGGCAGCAAGACCTTCCAGCCCAACGCCATCAAGCGATCATAACGCAGACGCGGCAAAGTCGCACGGATCCAGATCATGATCAACAAGAAGATGATGACCTTGCCGATGATGACCAGCGGACCCAAGAAGGGCAAGCTTTGCACCAAGCCGAAGCCGTCGTTATAGCCCCCAAAGAACAGCGACGCGCTGATCACGCTGACGGCGATCATGCCCAAGTATTCCGACATCATGAACATCGCAAATTTCATGCCGCTGTACTCGGTCATGAACCCTTGCGTCAGTTCTTGCTCGGCTTCTGGCAAGTCAAACGGTGACCGGTTGACCTCCGCCAACAGCGCGATCATCAGGATGCCCGCTGCCAACGGATTTTGGAACACAAACCACTCATAAAACATCGTCTGCCGACTGATGATATCGCCCAAGCTCATGCTGCCCACGATCAAGACAGGCACAGCAATCGCCAAGCCGAAGCTCAGTTCATAACTCAGCATTTGGGCTGTAGCGCGTAGCCCGCCCAGCATGGCGTACTTATTGTTTGATGCCCAACCCGCCAACACGACGCCATAGGTGCCAATGCTGGTGATGCCCATCAGCCACAAAATGCCGACGTTCGGGTCGGTCAAGCCGAGCGGCACCGAGTACCACAAGCCGTCAAACCACGGTAATGTCAAATGTGGACCCAGTGGCACGACCGACAAAATAATCAAGGCGGGCACCGTCTTCAAAATCGGTGCCAACAAATACACGGGACGATCTGCGCCCGTCGGGATGATGTCCTCTTTGAAGATGAGCTTGAGACCATCGGCGGCGGGTTGCAACAACCCCATTGGACCGACGCGGTTGGGACCGACACGCTGTTGAAAGAACGAAATCACACGCCGTTCTAGCAAGGTGGTATAGGCGAAACCCGTCAAGATGATGAAGAAAAAGATCAGCGAATACAGCACCGAATGGACAATGGGACAACCCCGCCCATCCGCGCCATAACATTGAATAACATCACTCGGACTGACCCGGCTGTTCACATCAAAAATGAAGTTGAACACCGCCTCAAGATTACTGACGAGGAACACCACCGGCAGCACCACAAAGAGCAGCACAGCGACGATGCCCACAATGACCAACCCTACCGGGATACGCCGCGGTGGCGGCGTAGCAATTGTTCCAGCCATGCCTAATTACCCCTCAACCACCAAAGCGCGGATTTTCTCAACCTTCGACGAGGTAATCGCCGACGGTACAACCGCATCCGACAAGTGGCGCGGCAAGATCAGCGTGCCTTCGGCGACGGCATCACTCACACGGGCGCGCACTTGGATTGTTTGTCCGTTGCCCGCATCCACCGCCACCAAATCGCCATCGACCACACCCATATGGGCAGCGTCCGCGCTGTTAAACTCAGCATACGGTTGGGCGATGCGCGGTGCCATTAATTCTTTTTCACTGGGGCGGAAAATCTGTTCACGGTTATATAAGCGCGTGACCGGCACCATCACCAGCCCACCCGCCTCTGCCGTGACCACTGCGGGCAAAATCACTTCGCCCACCGCCACTACTGTGCCGCTGTCCGCCGTCGTGGGCAATTGCACGCCCAAGCCGCCAGCGTTCTTGTAAGCGGTACCGCCATAATACAAATCCGTGCCGCCGACATCGGGGAACTGCTTTTCGACCTTCGATAGTTCAGCATAACGCGCGCCGGCAAACGCGGGGACGTTCTTGGTGATGTCCAACATCACCGAAGCCGCCGAAGTCTTGGCACGCGCGCCACCGGCTATCTCGCCCAAACGGGAGGCAATCTGCCACGCCGGCAACGCCGAACCGAGCGGACCCTGCGCGGTGTAAAAGCGTTGTACGCGGCGTTCGCCATTGGTGAACGAGCCATCGCGTTCAGCAAAACTCTGCATCGGCAAGACCACATCCGCCATTTGAGTAGCAGCATCGGCAAACAGGCTGATCGTGACCAGCGTGCCCACTTTATCCAACCACACGCCCGCGTTGGCGTCGTCTGCCAACACATCGGCACCCGCCAAAATCAACAGGCGGGGCGGGTTATTGATGATATCGACCGTTGTTTCGGGGGTAAAGCCCATGTAGTGCAGCCCCATCGCATTCGCGCCGGGGAGCGCTGCCATCAAGCCATTGTTAGGCTTGCCTACATGACCAGTTTCGATCAAGAAGTTGGCAGCAGCTTGGTTCAAAGCGCGGCTACCATCCAGCGTCAAGCCTTCGGCACCCGTCAAAATGATCAAGTTGGTCGCGCCCGCCAGTTTGTCGGCGATCTCGGCATGGGTGGTGCGCAGCCCGTGCATGGCATGTGCTGCCTCACCCGTCGCATAACTGATGGTCTGGGTCGCGAAGTCTGCCATGCGCGTGTGTCGGGCATTGGCGACGACCACATAAGCACCACGATCCGCCGCTTGCTTGATACGCAACCGCCAAATGGGGGCTTCTTCTTCCAAATCGCTGGCAATGACCAAAACGGCATCCCCAGCGCGTAAATCACGCAAATTGGTGCCCACACCCACGCCGACCTGAGCGATCAAGTCCGCGCCCGTATAGACGGTCGTCCAAGCGCCTAAGCGAGCATTAGCACCCACCAATTGACGAAGCGACCACAAATCCTCGTTGGTCATGCCCGCCCCCGCGATCACAGCGACATCGCCGTCCGCATCCGCCAGCTTGTCCGCCGCCAGTTTCAGTGCCTCTTGCCAAGTGTCTTTTGCCAGCTTGCCCATGCTGTTGACAGTCATCGGCTCCAACAGACGCTCATCACTGCGGCTGAAGTGGTGCCCAAAGCGTCCTTTATCGCACAACCAAATTTCGTTGACAGCTTCATTTTGACGGGGCATCACGCGCTTGATCATCGCACGTCCCTCAAATTCGCGGTCAAGGCGGGTACTGAGGGTGGTATTGCAACCGACCGCGCAATGGGTACACAGGCTCGGCACGTTGGTCAGTTCCCACGGGCGGGCACCAAATCGGAAGTCTTCGGTCGTCAACGCGCCCACCGGGCAAATATCGGTGGTGTTGCCGCTGAAGTAGGTGTCGAAGCCCGGTTCGCTGACGGTGATGATTTGCAAGCTACGCCCACGTTCATGGAAGGCAAGCACAGGATCGCCAACAATTTCATCTTGGAAACGGATACAACGCGCACACTGGATGCAGCGTTCTTCGTCCAAATAAATCAAATCGCCCAGCGGCACATGCTTGTCTAAGTGCAGCTTGTCTTCGTATTTCATGCGGCTCACGCCATTGCCGTGCGCCATCGTCAAGTTTTGCAACGGGCATTCGCCGCCCTTATCGCATATCGGGCAATCGAGCGGGTGGCTGGTCAACAAGAATTCGACTACATTTTCGCGCGCTTGATCGACCTGTGGGGTCGAGGTGCGAATCACCAAGCCGTCTGAGACGATGGTGGTGCAAGCGGTTTGCATTTTCGGCATCCAGCGCACTTGCGCGGTGCCTTTGTCGTCGAGCAAGACCTGCCCGGTTTCACGATCTTTCTGAATGTTCCCCATCTCAACGAGGCACATACGGCACATGCCGACGGGCTTCATCTTAGGGTGATAACAAAACACCGGGATGTCATTGTCGGCATGGAACTTTGCCACATCAACCAAATTGCTCCCAGCGGGAACCTCGTAGGACTTGTCATCGATGATGATCGTGACATTCTTCGTCATGCAGCCCCTCCCGACTCTGTAGCGCTATTTCTCGGAAATATCCTTGATTTTACAAGGAAACCAAACATTCTCAATTGCTTTCTATTGAGACCTCAATTGCTTTCTGTTGAGACAACCATAATCCCCCGCGCCGCCAACGTTTTTAAGTTCGCCAGCGCACGGTCGCGGATCATCTGGGCGTTGATGCCCCAGTCATCGTCTTCAAAAATCGCCTCGGCAATCGCAGCCGCGTAATAAAAATCCAGTGCTGCCGCCTCTTGATCCGCCGGGCGTCCCCCCGTCAAACGGAGTTCCCCACGCCGCAAATAATTCATCGGCTCGGCGGGATCGGCTTCGATGCTGGCATCAATTGCTGCCAACCGCCCTGATAACGGCGAAAACAGCGCCCGTAGCCGTCCGCCCAGTGTCGGCGGCGGTACGGGTACTGGTGCAAATGCTTCCATTGCTCTCTGTGGTTCGCTCCCCAAAATCGGGGCGACGGGGTCTTCTACGGTGATCTCACCCTGTGCTTCGCTTTCATCGTGCGCCGCTGCCTCAGTGATTGCTGCCGACGGCTCGCGCTCATCCTCCGCCCAGACCGCTATGTCGGCGCTTTCGGGCAGATCGGCGCGTTCCTCAAGCATAGCTTCCTCATCGCTGGCTTCGGTATCGGACAACTCCGACGACTCGACAATGCTCAAATTATCTGTCACCTCGAACAACGGCGTTTCGGCGTCCGCTTCCGTCCCGACCGAATCGGTTATTTCCGAAAGTTCAAAGGTATCGAAGGTTTCAAACGCCATCGCTTCAGCAAGGTACGCCTCATCGCGATCAGACTCGTCCGATGCCGAAGAAGGTGTCCACATCGATTCTGATGTCGGCACCTCCTCGGCAGGTACCGAGTCATTCAGCGCATCATCGGTCGGCATGACCGTTTCGTCTTGATCGCTCACTTGCGGTTAATCCCCAGCGGCGGGCACAGCATCACCGCGCAGTACGCGCGTGGCAGCCCCCGCGCCGAAATGTTGATTAAAGTCTTCTGGGAAGTTCTTGATGGTGTGGATGATCGGGTTCGCCGCAAAATCACCCAAGGCGCACAGCGTCACACCTTGCATATTGCGCGCCACATTCGCGATCAATTCAACATCGGACGCCTGACCTTCGCCACGCAAGATGCGATCACACACTTTGTCTAGCCAATAGGTGCCTTCGCGACAGGGGGTACATTTGCCGCAGCTTTCATGTTTGAAGAATTTCGTGATTTTGGAGGCGACCCACGTCATATCGACGGTTTCATCCATCACGATGACCGACGCCGACCCGAGGATGGTGCCAAATTTCTGCATATCTTCGTAGGTCAACGGGGCATCCAATACTTCATCGTTGACACGGATGATCGGACCCGACCCACCCGATGGCAAAATCCCCTTCAGGGCTTTGCCGCCGGGGATGCCGCCGCCGAGATCATAAATCAACTCGCGGAAGGTCACGCCGAAAGGCAGTTCATAATTGCCGGGGTTGTTGACATGCCCGCTGAGGCAGAAAATCTTCGTACCACTGCTTTGTTCGGTGCCGATCTTCTTGTATTCCGCCGCGCCGTTGTTTATGATGAACGGGACGTTGGCGAGCGTTTCGACATTGTTCACGACGGTCGGTTCGCCATAAAGACCCCCGCCCTTTTGCGCCGGGAAGGGAGGACGCACGCGAGGTTGACCGAGCTTGCCTTCCAAACTTTCCAGCAAAGCGCTTTCCTCACCGCAAATATACGCGCCCGCGCCGAGGTGGGTATAGACATCACACGACCAGCCCGATCCTTGAATATCCTTGCCGATCCAACCGGCGGCATAGGCTTCGTTGATGCGCTCATCAAGCGCGTTCGAGACATCCATGTATTCGCCGCGCAGGTAGATATAGACCGCTTTGGCTTGAATCGCCCACGCGCAGATCAGCGCGCCTTCGATCAACTGATGCGGGTTATTTTCCATAATCTGGCGATCTTTGAAGGTGCCGGTTTCGCTTTCATCCGCATTGACGACCACATATTTGACTGGCTCGGTCTGGGGGATGAAACTCCACTTAACGCCCGTCGGGAAGCCCGCGCCACCACGACCGCGCAGGTTAGACGCCTTCACTTCATCGATCACGGCTTTCGGCGTCATGCCGAGCGCTTTTTGGAACGCCCCATAACCGCCGTTCGCGACATAAACGTCATATTTCCAAATATCAGGGATTTCTTTTTCCCGATAAATGACGATTGGATAGTTTTTATCTGCCATTCGTTTTGGTCTCGTTCGTCTACCCGTTAACGTTGGATCGGGACACGCCAGCGCGTGCCCCATCAGATCGCTTTATGGTTACGCGCCCGACTCCGCGCGCCATTGCGTGATCAGCGCCTTCACCTTGTCCATATCCAAATTTTCGTGGAAATGGAAATTACATTGCAGCATCGGCGCACGATCACACGCGCCCAAGCACATCACATGCTCCACCGTGAACAAGCCATCGGCGGTGGTGCCGCCTTCTTCAACGCCTAAATGCGCCTTCAAATCGTGGTGAAACTCATCTGCACCCTTCAGCGCGCACGCCAAATCGTTGCAGACCTGAAGCCAATACTTGCCCTTCGGTTGTTCCGAATACATCGTGTAGAAGCCAGCGATGGATCGAACTTGCGTCGGGTCCATATTACATAAATCCGCAACCTCGCGGACGCCGTCCGGCGATACCCACCCGTATTCTTCCTGCGCCATGTACAACATCGACATCACGGCAGATCGTTTATCGGGGTATTTCGCAAAAACTTTCTGGATGCGCCCTGCGTATTTTTCTGCGAGCATGTCCCTATCCTTATCGGTCGCTATCGCCCAGCACAATATCAACGCTGCCAATGATCCCCACCAAGTCCGCGATCATGTGCCCTCGCGAGATTTTGCCGAGGGAGCTAATGTGCATGAACGAAGGTGTCTTAAAATGAACGCGGCGCGGTTTGTTGCCGCCGGTGCCATGCAGATAGCACCCAATCTCGCCGCGTGGGCTTTCGATGCTGGCGTACACTTCTTCATCGGGGGCGGCGTAGCCTTCCGTCCACAACTTAAAGTGATGGATGACCGCTTCCATGCTGCCGCCCAGTTCGGCGCGCGGGGGCGGCACAAACTTGCGGTTTTGCGAACGGAAAGGACCTTCGGGAATATTCTTCATCGCCTGTTTCAGGATGCGTAGGCTTTCGCGGAATTCCTGAATACGCACATAGAAGCGATCATAGACATCGCCATGTTCGCCCAACGGCACATCAAAGGCATACTGCTCATAGCCGCTGTAGGGTTCCGATTTACGAATGTCCCAATTGACGCCGCTGGCGCGCAAGGTCGGACCGCTCATCCCGTAAGACAACGCTTCTTCCGGCTCCACGACACCAATGCCCTGCGTGCGGTCGATCCAAATCGGGTTGTTGGTCAACAACGATTCGTAATCATCGATTTTGGCGGGGAAGTAGTTAATGAAACGATCCAAGGCGGGCAAAAATTCAGGCACCAAATCGCGCCATACGCCGCCCGGACGAATATAGCTGCCCATCATCCGCTGACCGGACAACATCTCGAACATGTCGAGGATGTATTCGCGCTCACGGAAGCAATACAAAAACACGCTCATCGCGCCCATGTCCAGCGCGTGCGTGCCCAACCACACCAAATGACTGGCGATGCGTGCCAGCTCCAAACAGATCACGCGGATCACTTGCGCGCGCGCGGGGACATCCAAATCCACCAATTTTTCGACAGCAAGGCTAAACACCATGTTGTTCGACATCGGCGATAGGTAATCCATGCGGTCGGTCAAGGTGACCGCTTTTTCGTAAGTCTTGGACTCGATATTCTTTTCAATACCGGTATGCAAATAGCCAATATCCGGCAGACAAGTCACGATTTGTTCGCCGTCCAGTTCCAGCAACAAGCGCAAGACCCCGTGGGTGCTAGGATGATGGGGACCCATGTTCAACAACATGGTCTCGCCCGTCATCGCACGCTCGGAAACCAAACCGCGCAATTGCTCGACACTGCCTTCCCAATAATGCAGGGACTCGGATTTTTCTGCTGCGGGTACGACTGAAGTCGCCATAGAAACGTCCTTGCGTTGCTCGCATTACTCTTTGGCGTAAGGTTTGTGTTTGTTAATTTCGTTCTTGTTGAACGAGAACATGATACTCTCGTAGCCCAGCGGATAATCACGACGATGCGGGTGTCCGTCCCAGTCTTCCGGCATCAACAGACGACGCGGATCGGGGTGGTCCTCAAAGGTGATGCCCATCATGTCGATAATTTCGCGTTCCAGCCATTCCGCTGCTTGCCAGACGACGCTCACGGTCGGCAGCGACGGGTTTTCTTCGGGCAGGAAGGCTTTGATGCGAATGCGGCGGTTGTACAACATCGAATAGAGGTGATAGCTGACGGCGAACCGTCCTTCGCCATTCGGTCCGCGCAGTTCGGGGAAGTAATCGACGGCGCTGATATCCGACAGATAGTTGTAAACCAACCCGTTCGTATCACGCAAAAACCGCGTGACAGTCACGATGTCGAGCGGGTTGATGATCAGCGTCGTTTCGTTACGAAAGGTGCTGCTGTCGAGAATGATCGCGTCCAGCGCTTCACGCGCGGTCGCTACTGGGTCAAGTGCTTGAGGAATATTCATGAACTTATCCTATCCATGGATCCAGTCCGCCCAACGCTCGCCCTTGACCTTCTCTTGCAGCGTCATGATGCCATGAATGAGCTGCTCCGGACGTGGGGGGCATCCCGCCACATACACATCCACCGGGATGATCTCATCCACGCCCTGCACGATGGCGTAATTGTTGTACACCCCCCCGCACGACGCACAATCACCCATCGAGATAACCCACTTCGGGGATGCCATCTGATCGTACAATTGGCGCAGCACGGGTGCCATTTTGCGCGTCACCCGCCCTGCCACAATGATGAGATCGCTTTGGCGTGGGCTGGCACGATTCAATTCCATCCCAAAGCGCGACAAGTCGTAATCCGACGCCTGTGTGCTCATCATCTCGATAGCACAGCACGCCAAACCAAACAGCAGGGGCCACATTGCGCCCGTGCGCGCCCAGTTCACGGCATCCTCAAGCGTGGTGGTGACGACGCCTAAATTACCGAGCTTCGACGATATTATTCCCATTCCAACGCTCCCACTTTCCACTCGTAAATGAGACCAATCGTCAGAATAAAGGTGAATACGCCCATCGCCACAAAAGCGTATAAGCCCATCTCCCGAAAGACGACCGCCCACGGCAAGAAGAAAATAACCTCAATATCGAACAAAATGAATAAGACGGCGATCAAATAAAAGCGCACTGAATACCGACGGTTGGCAGGACCAAGCGGTTTCATACCACTTTCATAGGGGGCTGTCTTGCGGGCGGTCGGACGCCAAGGTCCGAACAAGCGCGAGATCAAAAGAATGATGATCGAGACCACAATCGCGATCACGAGCAAGGCGGCAATTGGTGCAAATGCTGTTAACGTTTCCATCAGGGATCACCCCAGTTAATTTGATTGTTCCAAATGGATCAAACGACGCAAATACAGATTAACATAACGCCTACGGGGTGTCAAGAAAGGTTAAATCGAGGTTAATCCCGATTTTCTCACCCCATCAAATTATTAATCTTCCGCTTAAGATTTCATCACCCAACCCGATAGCCCGTGCGCTGAAGCGCAAACGCCTGATCGTGTAGCGCCAACACGTCGTGGACGATCAACTCGCGGTTTTGGGCGTGCTGCAAAACCGCTTCGGGACCCACGCTAAACAAATAATGAGACCCCGCCACCACCCGCAGATTCGCCGCCGGAAACTCCATCTCGGTCAACAAATCCATCATCGGCACCAAGCCCACCAGAGCATCGCGATGCCCTAGTGTGATGCGGAACAAATCCCAACGCCGCGTAATCTCGCGATTCGTTAGCAAGCCCATCGCCATAAACGTCGCCGCAATGGTGCCCCGCGCAGTCTGTTCATATTGATGGCTATGCAGTTGGCGCACGTTCATACTCGCACCGGCAAGCAACGCATCGAGGACTTGCGGTTTCAACGCTCGTTCCACCACTTCAAAAACGCTGAGGCGGTTGACGATCCCGATTCCCAAGCCGAGGGCAGTGAAAAATATTCGCTTCATATCATCTTCTAGCAACAATGCTGGGGCGATGGCAAGCCGGGTCTCTTCGCCCGCCCGCCAGCTCATCGCATTCAGATAAAATAATGCCGCCCCGCCCATGCTGTGACCGATGAAATTGATCACCTTGGGATTCGGTTGCCCCGGTTGACGGCGTAAGCGCAGCACATCGATCAATTTTTCGATCACCCGCATTGCCGTCGGCGGGCTGCAATGATCCAGTGAGGGGGTGTTTTCCACAAACGAGGTGCCCCCAAAACCATTGTGATCGACACTGATGCCGATCAAACGTCGATTGCTGGTCACGATCAAGCCGGGGATGCTTTCCCAAATCGCGTGATTGCCTGTCCAGCCGTGCATAAACAGGACATACCCCTGCACCGCACCGATGCGCTCCGGCAACTCTTCATCCGGCGTGATATCGTCATCCGCCCACGAGACTTGCCACACAAAATCGTGTAATCGTGAGTCGATCAATAATCCGCGCCCTTCCGCAGGAGAGATAAAGCCCCGATTCACGAGGTCACTCATGCGGTAAAGGGCGTATTGCGTCCCCGGAACATCCGCCACCCCGCGCGCATAGTAACCGCGTGTCCACTCAAATTGACCAGCCTGTGCCGTCATATGTCGCGCCTATCCCATGCTCTCTCGGTTTCGACTTGGTACCTTGATTATAGCAAACAGCGGGCATACCGTTGGGTGGTCATAAAGGGAAAAATGATTGTCGGTGGTAAACGGGCGGACATCACCCCCTGAGCAGTTGCACGCAAGCATTGTCCTTACAAATTCGCATAGGTGCCACCGCTACTCAACGATCACTGCCCGGCGTCCACCCAAAAGGCGTGTCAGCCCGTTCGCTAACGGCGGGCGTTGGGCGGGTGTCGTCGTTCGTCAACGCCAGCGTCGCCCCATAGCGCCGCTCTTGACGGCTGTTTTTACGGCGCAATCCCCCCGCATAAATGAGGCTATTTTGGGATCGGTCTTCTAGGGTCAAACGCGCTACGCCCCGTGCCAAAACATCAATCGGCATCGGCGCGACGCGCCCCAGCCTTGTCCACGAAAAGGGCGGCACCTGCCCCAACAAGGTCAGCAACGCAAAAAACAGGGAACGCTGTGCCCCACGCCGATACACCAGCGGCGCGCGAATAATGGTATGACGTAACCCCACCCGCGCAAGATACTGCTCGGCTTCGCGCTTGGCGGCGATATATGCCGAGTTAACCCACAATGCCCGCACCCCACTCAACAAAACGAGATGCGGCACGCCACTGCTGACGCATAAATTGGCGACATTGCGCGCGGATACAAAATTCAGCCATTGATAGGTATAGCCCTGCTTGGGGTCTGCCACCAACCCCCCAACGGTATGCACCGCGCTGGTACACCCGCGCGCCCGTCCCTTTAGACTGGCGGGGTCCCACACATCCGCCGCAAACCAGCGAATCCGGCTGTCCATCCCCTGAAGTCGATCCTCGCTACCGGGGCGCACCAACAGCACGACTTCGGCACCTTCTGCGAGTAGGGCGCTGGCGATGCTGTCCCCAAGCAAAGTTCCCCCACCCGTGACGAGAACACGCTGAGTTACTGCCATCGAATAATGCCCGCCTTTCCTAGAAATCTTCGTCCGCGTCCAGATGTTGCGATTTTATAACCAGTTGTGCAAATCGTTCAAATCATGGATAATAACGCATTATAAGGCTGGTCGTCATCCTTTATACGAATTTCACACCGTTTTATAAATCACGGTGATGCGCGAGAACTTTTACCGTCCGAGAACGGACGATAACGATGCTGTTTGTGCAAAAGCAGAATTTTCTGTCGCCTGTGGGGCTGCTTATGTCGCACAACGATAGTACCGATCTGGTCAAATCAACGGATTACAGCGCTCTGCTGAGCGCAGCGCAGCAGCGAATAATCGATCTAACTGAACGTGAGAAGTTCATCGGCAGCGCTAGGGCGACCGAAACGGGTGGTTAGGACGCTGCCAAGATGGGTATAGTGACAAAGCTCGAAATCCAGAAACGCAATAAAAAGCGCGTGAGCATCTACATCGACGAACAGTATACACTTAGCCTCAGTCTTGACGAGGCGGCACGCCTCAACAAGGGGCAAATATTGGACGCCGAACAAATCTCTGCGCTGATGAACCAATCCGCCGTCGGTTTGGCGATGGATCGTGCGTTAAGGCTGCTGACGTTGCGCCCGCGCAGTGTCGCAGAAATCAAGCAAAACCTCACCCGTAAAGACATTGCCCCTCCAGTCATAGACGTTGCTATCGAGCGCTTGACGATGCTCGGGTATATTGACGATCATGCCTTTGTGACCTTTTGGGTGCAAGATCGAATGCGTTTTAAGCCCGCCAGCCCTCGGGCATTGCGCTACGAATTGCAACAAAAAGGTATTGAATCTGACGTAATTGATTCGGCGCTTGCTGAACTTGATGCCGACGACGCGGCATATCGCGCCGCGCAGTCCCAACTTAGAAAACTGCGCGGTAGCACGAAACGCGAATTTCGGGACAAGCTCTCAGCATTTTTAGGACGCCGCGGCTTTCACTATGGGGTGATACGATCCACACTTCAGCGCCTCTTTGAAGAATTGGAAGCTGACGAGTTGGCAGGTGGCTCCCCAGAATACTTTGCCGACAATGATAACAATGCAAATCTCACCTACGACGAAACATGAACGTCCTTTAAGGAAGGAGGAAAGGGTTTGCCATCTACGAAAATGGCAAATCTCGCAATCAACAATGGATGTGATCCTATTTCTGGTGGTTGGCGCTCTGGTGGGCGCAGGCATCGGAATCGCCGGATTGAACATGGTTCAGAACGCGCAAACAAACAACCGCAAGTTGCTTGCCGAAACTGAAATCAAGGCGATTGTCACCAAAGCTAGTGAAGAAGCGTTGCGCATTTCGAACAGCGCTGAAGAAAAAGCTCGGCAGCTTCTCGAAGAAGTCGATACCACCGCCACCCGCCGCCGTCGCGAAATTGATAAAGAAGACGAGCGCCTCCAACGCCGCCGCGAAGAACTTGATAAGCGGTTGGAACGCATGGAACAGCGCGAACAAAACCTGAATAAACGCCAAAGCCGCATGGATAAACAACAGGCGGATCTCCAAAAGTTACAAGATGAGCGCACCGAAGAACTCACACGGATCGCCCAACTGACCATCGAGGAAGCCCGTGCCGAACTGTTGGCAGTGGCAGAAACCGAAGCCCGCAACGACATGGCACGCATCATCCGCCAAGTCGAGTCCGAAGCCCACGAAGAAGCTGAGTCGCGCGCGCGTGAGGTCATCTCCATCGCCGTACAACGCCTCGCCTCGGATCACGTCAGCGAAATTGCGGTCAATGTCGTGCCGCTGCCGACGGATGAAATGAAGGGGCGCATTATCGGGCGCGCAGGGCGAAACATCCGCGCCTTTGAACTGGCGACCGGTGTCGATGTCGTCGTGGACGACACCCCTGAAGTCGTCACCATCAGCAGTTTTGACCCCGTGCGCCGCGAAGTCGCACGGCGGGCGCTGGCGAAACTAGTCGTTGATGGGCGCATCCATCCAGCGCGCATCGAAAAACTGGTCGAAGACGCCCGTGCCGAGGTCGAGCAGATCGTCCGGCAAGAGGGCGAACGCGCCGCCTACGAAACCGGCATCTCCGGGCTGCATCCCGAAATCCTCAAGCTCTTGGGTCGGCTCAAGTTCCGCACCAGCTATGGGCAAAATCAACATGGGCATTCCATCGAGACCGCGCACATTGCCGGCATGATCGCGGCGGAACTGGGCGCGGATGTGAATATCGCCAAGATGGGCGGTCTGCTCCACGACTTGGGCAAAGCCATCGATCATGAGGTCGAAGGCACCCACGCCTTAATCGGTGCCGATTTCATCAAGCGCTACGGCATCACGGGCAAAGTCGTCAACTGCGTCGCCAGCCATCACCACGAAGTCGAACAAGAATGTGTCGAGGCGTACATCGTCGAAGCTGCCGATGCTATTTCGGGCGCGCGCCCCGGTGCCCGCCGCGAAAGCCTTGAAACTTATATCCGTCGCGTCAAGACGTTGGAAGAAATCGCCAACAGCTTTGAAGGCGTCGAGCAAAGCTATGCGCTGCAAGCTGGGCGCGAAGTCCGTATCATCGTCCGCCCCGAATCGATTGATGATCTGTCCGCGCTGCGGCTATCGCGCGACATCGCCAAAAAGATCGAGGAAACCATGCAATATCCCGGACAGATCAAAGTCCAAGTTATCCGCGAGACCCGCGCCATCGAATACGCGCGCTAAGGGCTGCGTGCGCGTCCGTTCAACGCAAATCAATGCAAAACATAGAGACCCGACGATGGCATTCATCGTCGGGTCTCTTTTTATCGGCAATCTTCTCAATGGTGAATCCGCCCGCCCCGTGCTTTAATTCTAACCATTCACGAAAGGTAGTGATCCATGACAGCGCTCCCCCCGATCCAACGCTTCACGACCCGTAGCGGCATTCGCATTTATCGGATTCCGGTCGAGGCGTTCCCTAACTTCTTGATCGTCTATTGTTATGTGCTGCTGGAGGCGGGCGAACCGATGCTGATCGATACCGGTTCCGGCTTGGGCGTCAGCACCGATCAACTTTTGGCGGGGATCGCGTCGGTACGGGATGATTTTGGCGAAGCCTTAGCGCTGACCGACATCCGTCGCATCTTGATCACACACGGGCACATCGATCATTTTGGCGGGGTGGCGACTTTACAGGAATTAACCGGCGCGCAGGTCGCCATCCATGCGCTGGATCGCCGTATCCTGACCAACAACGAGGAGCGGGTGGTCATCGCCACCAAAGACCTCAAGGTCTATTTAGAACGGGCGGGCGTCAAACCGTCACAGCGCGAACAGATGCTCCAGATGTATGGCTTCACCAAAAAACATCTTCGCTCGGTCAAGGTCGATTTCCCACTGGCGGAAGACACGCCGCTGGATGGGCTGCGCTTTGTCCATACGCCCGGACATTGTTCGGGACAAGTGTGCATCATCGTGGACGAAGTGATGATCACCGCCGATCATATCCTCGCGCGCATCACCCCCCATCAAGCGCCGGAAAGCATCACCCACTCAACGGGCTTAGGGCATTACTTAGACTCGCTGGCGAAGGTGGAGCAGATCGACGGTATCGAGTTGGGCATGGGCGGGCACGAAGAACCGATCCCTGATATTTATCAGCGCATCCCTGTCATTCGGGCATCCCATCTACGCAAGTTGGATCGCATCTTGGATATCCTTCGTGCCGAAGAGCGCCCGATCACGATCAGCGCCATTTCTAAACACCTGTACCCCGACCGTCACGGCTATGACATCTTGCTCGCCCTCGAAGAAACGGGTGCCCATGTCGAATATCTGTATCATCACGGCATGTTGGGGATCGGCAATCTGGAAGAGGTCGAGCGCGAAGACAATCCCGCGCTATTGTATGGGCTGGCATAATTTCCTCCACACTTCCTCCACACTTACGAAATATTCACCTTTTCGGTGTACTCTTATTTGAAAATCAGTCAATAAAGGGTTCAATTCGATGCGCTGGATCACACTTTTCGCTTGTTTTACCATGTTGATGGTGGGTACCGTTTCTGCCCAAGACGACATCCCGCTCGCACCGATCATCAATGACGAAGGCGGTACGCAAACCATCACGGGTACACTGACCTATACCGACTTGATGTTCACCGATGGCGTAGCAGAGCCAATTTTGCTGCTCGAAGATCAAGCCGGTTTTGTGGATCGCAACCGCTACTATCTGATGCCAGAAGAATCCCAAGTGCTAGGTCAATATACCTCTGATTTTCTTGCGTCCCCCGTTGATTACACCCTCAGTCTGCCCCAAGTGCCGCGCGGCGGGCTGCGCGATGTCGATAATGATGGCGACACCGACGCCGGCGTCCAAGTCTTTGCCGTCGCTTATTGGGCAAATACTTTCGGCGAACCGTATATGGAAGAGCGCGATCTCTATGGCGGTGGGTGGTCAGGTGCCTATGCTTCGACCCGTATCAGCGAAAACCCCACCCTCGAATGGGAAGTCATCGGCGGCAAATTCGTCGTTTATGCGCCCGATGATCAGCAAGGCTTCCCGGCTGGTTTTGGCGATGATGGCTTGTTGTTCACCGAAGATGACCCGATTGTCCGCCTTCCAGCGGGCTTCACCGTCGTCGATTTGGACGCCACGCCCTTCACCTTTGACCGTTCTCGCGAGGTCGTCATCGATTTGATCGAACCCGAAGGCGCGGCATTGGTCGATTACACCGACCTCGGCTTGCTCGAAGGCTTCAACGCCATGATCGAGCAACTGCGCAACGAATATGCCTTCACAGAATTCAAAAATATTGATTGGGATGCGTTATCCGCAGAATTCGCGCCGCGTATCCAACGGGCAGAAAAAGATGGTGATCTCTACTCCTATGTCATCGCGCTGCGCGATTTCAACTGGCGTATCCCCGATGGGCATGTCGGCTTTGGGGCGGAATTTTATCTGGAAGCGTTGGTACAAGAGGAAACAGCGGGCGGCTTGGGCATGGCGATCCGCCAACTTGATGATGCCCGCGTGATCGTCAATTTCTTGACCGAAGGCGCACCTGCTCAAGAAGCGGGGATCGCGCTGGGTGCCGAAATTATTACGGTCAATGGGGTGTCCACTGCCGAAGCCGCCGCACAGATCGTCCCATGGACTTCGCCCTTTAGCAGTGATCATGTCCGCATCTTGGAACAGTTCCGTTATCTGTTGCGCTCCCCCATTAGCACCAATGTCGAGATCGTCTACCAAAATCCCGATGCGTCCGAGCCGGTCACGGTGCAATTGCGCAGCGTCGCAGACCCCGAGAGTCTTGACTATAACGTGGTGCGTGAAGAATTTACGGGCTATGAACTACCGCTGGAATATCGTCTGTTGGACAACGGCATTGTCTACGCCAAAATCTATAGTTTCAGCGATAACACCCTGCTCACCATTCAATTGTGGGAACGCTTGATCCAAAGTTTGCGCGCCGAAGATGCGACTGGCTTGATCATCGACATGCGCGAGAATTTGGGCGGTAGCGGCTTCTTGGCGGATCAAATGGCGGCGTATTTCTTCAACGAACCGCTAGAATTGGGAGAGACTTCCGGTTACGATGAGTTCAGCGGGGAATTCTATGCCGACCCGCGCGGCATCGAACGCTTTTACCTACCCTCGCCCGAAAAACGCTATGAGGGACCAATTGCTGTCTTGGTTGGACCGAACTGTAACAGCGCGTGCGAATTTTTCAGCTATGATATGACGCTAGAAGACCGCGCGACCATCGTCGGGCAGTACCCAACCGCTGGCTTGGGCGGCAGCATCACTTATTTCATCCTGCCCCCCGGCATCTACTTCCAATTTACGGCTGGGCGGGCGATGAATGTGGACGGCGAAATCCACATCGAAGGACAGGGCATCCCGCCTACGCTGCGCGTCCCCGTCAATGAAGAAACCGTTTTCAGCATAGGTGACCCCGTCTTAGAAGCGGCGGTCGAGTTTCTAACCAACGGCGATTAGCGGGCACTGCGCGCCTAGCCGCGAAATCGTAAGGGTTGAAACCCTTGCCGGCTTGCCCCGAAGTCGTTACCATCGGGGCAAGTAGTTTTATTTTGCGATACTAAAAAGGACACACATTTAATGAAGGCTGTGATTCTGGCTGCTGGTCAAGGGACGCGCCTGCGCCCTGTTACCCTCACCATGCCTAAACCACTAGTGCCCGTCGCTAATCAACCGCTAATCTTCTACGCGATTAACGTCTTGAAGAATGCCGGTTTAACCGAAATCGCCATCGTCATCAATGGGCTAGACTCGCCCATTCGGACCGTCTTGGGCGATGGCTCCAAGTTAGGTGTCCAGTTGGATTATATCGTCCAGCGCGAACAACTGGGGCTTGCCCATGCCGTGAAGCTCACCCAAGATTTCGTGGGGGATGAGCCGTTTTGCGTCTTGTTGGGGGACAACATCTTCCAAGACAAGATGGTCGATCTGATCCGTGACTTCCCAGCCTCCGAAGCCCATGTCGCCGTCGCGCTGATCGAAGTGCCCGACCCGTCGCGCTTCGGGATCGCCGAAATTGAAAATGGCAAAATCAAGCGGGTGGTCGAAAAACCGAAAGAACCGCCGTCTAATTTGGCGATCTCCGGTGCCTATCTCTTCAAATCCACTATCTTCGAGGCGATTGCCCAAATCCAACCCTCTGGACGCAATGAATACGAGATCACCGACGCCATTCAAAAAATGATCGACCTCGGACACATCGTTCACCCCTACACGCTCAAAGGCTGGTGGATCGATGCCGGTAAGCCCGACGCCATCATTCAGGGCAACCAATTGGTCTTGGGCGATTTGCCCTTCACCCTGCCGCCCGATGACAAAGAGCGCGTCATTGGCAAATGTGACATTTCGGCGCGGGTGATCCTCGGCACCAACTGCCAGATCATCGACAGCGTGATTCGCGGACCTGCCATCATCGGCGATAACGTCATCGTCCGCAACAGCTACATCGGACCCTATACGGCGCTGGGCGATAATGTCGTCATCGAAAATAGCGAGATTGATGCCAGCATCGTGATGCAGAATTGCTATATCCGCAATATTCCGGGGCGCATCGACTCCAGCTTGATCGCCGATAATTCACAAGTCGAAGCCGCCGACCGCGTGCCGACTGCCCATCGTTTCATCTTGGCGGAGAATAGTTTTGTCCGGCTCTAACCTCCTAACAAGGAATCAGGATTTATGGCGACGGCAGAAATCAGCGCATTGATCACACGGCTCACCGAAGCACGCGCCACCCTCGATCACGTTTTGGATCATGTGGGTGATCAGTGGGATGTACAGGTCTACAGTGATGGCGCACAATGGACGGTGCTGCAAGTGCTGCGCCATCTCGCCATCTCGGATCAAGCAATCTCGAACAACATCAAAATCATCGCCGGCGGGCAAGAAGCGATCCCCGCTGATTTCGACCTAGAACGTTATAACCGCCGTTCGGTCGAGAAGAACACTACCATGACCGTCGAAGCAGCACGGGCACAACTCAACACGACCCGTGCTGCATTTCTCGAATGGTTGGGGACGCTCGATGATGCCTCTTTAGCCAAAGAAGGACGGCACCCGATGTTCCAAGTCATTAGCGTGCGCGATCACCTTAAGATCATGGGACGCCACGAGGCGAACCATGCCCATGAAATCGCTGCGGTCTGCACTATCCCCGACCTGCCCAAAACGACGGGACAGCCATGAATCAGTTTGTATGCGTCTATTGTGCCGCCAGTGATACTATTGCCCCCGCTTATTTTGATGTCAGCGCGCGTCTAGGGCGTGCGCTGGCGGAGCGGGGTGATACCTTAGTCTATGGAGGCGGCAGTCGCGGCTTAATGGGTGAAGTGGCGCGGGCGGTGCATGATGCTGGCGGGCGCGTGGTCGGCGTCATCCCCAAATTCTTGCTGTCGGTCGAATTCGCCTTCAAGAATGCGGACGAACTCATCATCACCGAAGACATGCGGGAACGTAAAGGCGCGATGGAAAGCCGCGCCGATGCCTTTATCGCGCTGGCGGGCGGCATTGGCACCCTTGAAGAAATCATCGAGATCATGACCTTGCGCCAATTACGCCAAACTGAGAAGCCGCTGGTGTTGATCAACACTGAGGGCTTTTATGATCCGTTTATGGTGTGGTTGCGCCATATGGAGGCAGGCAATTTTCTGCGCCTTCCGCCCGAAGACCTGTTTTATCTGGCGCACGACGTAGACGACGCCCTCGAACACATCGATGGCAACGCCGCCGCTATGTCCTAAAACAAATTCAACTGTTGTGGCGCATCGTCATCGGATTGCGCCGCAATCGGACGCAACGAACGCGGCGGCAATAAGCCCATGCTTTCGATCCATGCGGACGGCGGACCCGCCCACCCAAAACGGGCAAAGTCGATCCGGTCTTTGACGTCAAACTCTATACCTTCCTCACGCAGTCGCGCCCGTTGCAACGCCGCCGCCGGACTCCGTTCGGGTAGGCTGATCGTCCCCTTGCTGTTGATCACACGGTGCCATGGCACGCTTTTTTCATCGACAAACGACACAGCGTTCATGGCGTCGCCCACCCAGCGCGCACCAAGCTTGGCGTAATCATCCGCCTCCACCCCATCGGGTGTGGGGATCATCTCGGCGATCTGTTTAAAGGTCGTCACCTCCCCGCGCGCCGTTTGGCGGACAATATCCCAAACGAGGGCAAAATACGGGACGGGGTTGGGCAAAGTCAGCATGGTTCGCACCTCTAAAGACGACTATGCCCAAAGCATAGCATAAACGGATGGGTGCATTTCACTTTAGTGCAAAATATGCTCGTCATGGTACCGGGGGAAATGTGGGGTTTCAAAGGGCGGATATTCGGCGCGGGGACAATGTGAGTTGATAACATTTGACAAGCGCCTAATCCGCCCCTACAACGATC